>DATCKB010000261.1:0-2679 GCA_036562505.1 Parasegetibacter sp.
ATCTTATTCTCCTCCAGCACCATCTTTCCTGTTGCCGTACTGAAAGTACCTGTAAAAGCCGATTTCCCGTAAAAGGAAATTTCCTTGTAAGAGTAAGTGACTCCTGTTACGGTTGTATTCTGGTGATTAATCTGAACCTCGAACTGATACCGGTCGCCCTGCATTCCTGTCAGACTTTGGGTTTCGATGATTCCCCTCCAGATACCGGTTAAATCCTGAGCAGTTCCCACGCCGATAATAAAAAAGGAAAATATGGTCAGTGAAATCCGCATAGTCAGACCGTTAAAAAACTTCATAGCAGCGTGAAATTCCGAATTAGGAAGAAGGCATTATGCCAAGAGTTTGTTAATTTCGCAAATTACAAAAATCAGTAAGCAGGCTTATTTTTAAGAAGAAGGAACAAGTATATGATAAATATTACATTCCCGGACGGGGCGGTGAGACAGTATCAGGAAGGAATAACAGCTCTTGAAATTGCCAGATCAATTTCAGAAGGTCTGGCCAGAAAAGTGCTTTCAGCTAAGATTAACGGTGAGGTATGGGATGCAACAAGACCCATCACATCTGATGCATCGCTTCAACTGCTCACATGGAACGATAGCGAAGGGAAATCTACTTTCTGGCACTCATCGGCTCACCTTATGGCAGAGGCGCTTGAAAAACTGTTTCCCGGCACAAAATTCGGGATCGGGCCGGCTATTGAGCAAGGGTTCTATTACGACATTGATCCGGGTGATCGCGTGATTGGTGAGGAAGAACTGAAGGCAATTGAAGCGGAAATGAACACACTCGCCAAACGCCAGGTTCCCTACATCCGGAAACCCATCAGCAAAAACGATGCGATCGAATATTTTAAAGAGAAGAAAGACGAATATAAACTGGAGTTGCTTGAAGGACTGAACGATGGTGAGATTACTTTTTACACTCAGGGGGATTTCACCGATCTCTGTCGCGGTCCCCATATCCCTGATACCGGTTTTATCAAAGCGATAAAGCTGACCAATATCGCAGGTGCTTATTGGAGAGGAGATGAGAAAAGAAAAATGCTTACCCGTATTTACGGTATTACCTTCCCGAATCAGAAAGAACTTGATGAGTATCTGAAAATGCTGGAGGAAGCTAAAAAGAGAGATCACCGTAAACTCGGGCGCGAACTTTCGCTGTTTACCTTCTCTGAAAAAGTAGGAATGGGGTTACCAATGTGGTTACCGAAGGGGGCGATGCTCCGCGAAAGACTACAGCAGTTCTTACAGAAAGCTCAGGTAGAATCGGGCTACCTCCCGGTTATTACCCCGCATATCGGCCATAAAAATCTATATGTGACATCGGGGCACTATGAGAAGTATGGAAAGGATAGTTTCCAGCCCATTAAAACACCGCAGGAAGGTGAAGAGTTTTTCCTTAAACCAATGAACTGTCCGCATCATTGTGAACTGTATAAAGCCGCACCCCGTTCTTACAAAGATCTGCCGTTGCGGTTTGCTGAGTTCGGAACAGTTTACAGATACGAACAGCATGGAGAACTACATGGTTTAACCCGCGTTCGTGGTTTCACTCAGGACGATGCCCACCTGTTCTGCCGTCCGGACCAGGTGAAGGAAGAATTCAAAAAAGTGATTGACCTTGTATTGTATGTCTTTCAATCCCTCAGCTTAAATGATTTTACGGCACAGATTTCTTTGCGTGATAAAGAGGACCGTGCAAAGTATATCGGTTCCGAAGAAAACTGGAACCTGGCTGAAAATGCAATTATAGAAGCGGCCGGAGAAAAAGGATTGCCTACTGTAGTGGAATACGGGGAGGCAGCGTTTTATGGGCCGAAGCTCGACTTTATGGTAAGGGATGCTATCGGCAGAAAATGGCAACTCGGTACCATTCAGGTAGACTATAACCTGCCTGAAAGATTCGATCTGACATATGTAGGAGAGGATAATCAGAAACACCGGCCGGTGATGATTCACCGGGCACCATTCGGTTCTCTGGAGCGTTTTATTGCCGTACTGATTGAGAACTGCGCCGGTAAATTTCCTCTATGGTTAACTCCGGTTCAGGTGAAGATATTACCCATCAGTGATAAGTTCATGGATTACGCGCAAATTGTATTGAATAAATTGAAAAATGCAGATATTCGTGTGGAAATCGATGACAGAAGTGAGAAAATAGGGAAGAAAATCAGAGATACCGAACTGGAGAAAATTCCTTATATGCTGATCATCGGGGAAAAAGAAATGAACGAAAATAAATTATCGGTACGAAAACAAAGTAAAGGAGATATAGGCACAATGGGAGTGGAGGAGCTGATCAGCTTTCTACAGGAGGAAATTCAAAGCAGACGTCCGTTTGAATAGAAACCCTGAAGGAAAATCTTCAGTTCTGAGAACAAAAATGATTTTGGTAACCATGATGGTGTAAAACTTGCATGTGGTACCTGAGGCTGGAAGGCCAGAATTTAAAACCGGATATTAACTTAAAAAACGTAAATGGCGTTACAAAACAAAGGAAAATTCAATCCTAATTTCAGGAAACAAAAACAACAGGAGCACCGTACAAACCAAATGATCAGGGTGCCACAGGTAAGACTCGTAGGTGATAACGTAGAAGTTGGAGTTTACCCCACTCAGGAAGCACTTCGCATGGCCGCAGACCAGGCACTGGATCTGGTTGAAATATCCCCCAATG
>DATCKB010000266.1:0-3779 GCA_036562505.1 Parasegetibacter sp.
CAGCCCGTCTGGTGGGCTTTCTGTGCTGAATCGGATAACGTAATTCATGGTTTTGCATTATATTATATTCGCTACAGCACCTGGAAGGGGCAGCGGATGTATCTCGAAGACATTGTAGTCACAGAAAATATGCGAGGTAAAGGCATCGGCAAATTGTTGTTTGATGCGCTAATCGAAGAAGCAAAACAAAAGAAACTTAACGGAATTTCCTGGCAGGTACTGGATTGGAATCAGCCGGCAATTAACTTTTATAAAAAGTACAAGGCAGATTTCGACAGCGAGTGGATAAACTGTTCTCTGGAGTTTTGACTATCACTTTCTCAACAGCATGTAATCTAACCGGTATTTCTTCCCGATCGGTAATATGGGTTTGCGGAGCTTGTGCAGCACAAAACCTGTAGCTGCTACACCGCCTGCAATACTCAAACTTGTTAAGTTTTTTTTATCAGATAACGGTTCATCCAGATAAGCTCCGTTAATTACATTGAGCAGAATATATCCTCCACCTCCTAACATGAAAAGTGTCCCGTTTTTGACAAATTCCCACGACTTCCGCTTGCGGGGAATGGCCAGAATATCGGTGTAATGATACTTTACCCTGATCACCCCAATCGTATCTTTTCTCATCCCGAATTGCGACCAGGCTGCACGGACGTCATAGTAATAAATAAAAACTGAATCATCCCTGATCTTATCGATATACCCGCTAACCCATTGGTTATTGTGAGTAATAAAACTGATTGGAGTGCCGGTATAATAAGATTGTACCGTACGGTTATTCTTCTTCTTTAACAATAACATATCAGTCTCGGAGGTCTGCGCCATCGAGCCAGCTACATAAGCTAAGCTGAAATAAAAAAGTAGAACTAACCTCATGCTGATTTTTTGTCGCCGGAATTTTCTCAGACATAAATTCCCCGGGCATAAGTTCTTTCAAAGTAAATTTCATTAGAATTACCCCACTGCTTTCTCACTATACCATATTCCTATCATCAATGCAAAAGCGAAAACTACAAGAATTATACCCGACACTTTGTTCAACAGTGATATGTTATGCAATGTCAACCGCTTGCGAATTCTGCCGGCCAGAAAAACTTTCAGAATATCAGTTCCTATCGTCAACCCCATACAAGTGGCAAAAATGGCAAACCGTTGCTGGGGGGTATGACTCAATGAAAACGCAGTTGCAGTAGTCAGCCAGAACATAATCACCCCGGGATTGAGCGTATTAATCAGGAAACCAGATGTACATATTTTAGCAAAATCGGTTCCCTTGAACTTAAGCATATTGCTTTCCAGTCCGGATCTGTGCTGTACCTTTTTAAAGAAGATGTAAAATATTCCGACAGACAGGAGAAATACGCTACCGGTGTATCCGATGGTGGCTCTGTACTTCATTAAGTCGCTCACCATATCCGAAAAGGCATTGCATAATATGATCAAAGAAATATCACTCAGCCAAACACCGGCAACAAAACTTAACCCGCCCTCGCGGCCGTTGTTGATGCTTTGCTTAATGACAGTAAAAATTACGGGTCCTACCGAGATGGCTAAAATACACCCAAGTAGAACTCCTTTCAATAATGCTTCGATCATACTCAATAATAATCAGCTCCGGTTTACCAATGCTGAGGTTGGATACTGAATCGGCTTGTTAAGCCTCAATTTTACCGTGCTTCAGAAAATGTTCCCACTCCTGAAGCATTTTTCCCTTCAACACTCTGGGAAACTTATGTTGACCACCCATTTTGCCTTTCATACGCATAAACTCTAAAAATTTCTCTTCGCTCAGCACTTCAACAAACACATCCTTTAAAGCGCTGCCCCGTTCAACAGCGTAATCATCGTTGAGTTCTTTCAGTTTACTATCGATTGCCAAGGCAAGTTCTGCCCCGTCTACAGCATCATTACAGGCCAGGTACCATTTATGGGCAAAGAAACCTTCATAAGGTATACCAGTAACGGTAAATTCAGGAATGCAAATCCTGAATTTTTCGCAAACCGCCTTTACTGCTCTGTTCATATTATCCACGCTGAGATGTTCACCTACCAGACTGAGAAAATGTTTAGTTCTTCCGGTGATGATGATTTCGCCTCGTTTCAGATCCACAAAACGGATTGTATCGCCGATCAGATAACGCCAGGCACCTGCTGAAGTGCTCATGATCAGGGCGTAATCGCGTCCTTCTTCCACTTCATCAATCAACAAGGTTTTCGGGTTGGCTACCAGGTTACCGTCTGCATCAAAATTCTTATCGTCGAACGGAATGAATTCAAAAAAGATATGTTCATTCAATGCCAGCCGCATCCCCTTCGGATACTGCCGGTCCTGATAAGCAATAAACCCTTCAGAAGCCAGATATGTCTCGATATAAGTAAGCGGTTTGCCGAGTAACCGGGAAAAACTCTGACGATAGGGTTCCATGGAAACGCCACCATGTACAAAGAAGGCCAGATTAGGCCAGATATCGTGAATGGTTTTCAGGTTATAGCGCTGGATTATTTTTTCCATGCATAACTGAATCCACGCCGGAACTCCTACCACAAAACCGATATCCCAGTTAGGAGCTTCATTGACTATTTCCTCAATCTTTGTGTTCCAGTCTTTTTGGCGGGCAATCTTCTTTCCGGGTTTATAAAATGGCTGAAACCAGAATGGGACCTTTTTTACGGTAATTCCGCTGAGATCACCGGCGTAATATCCGGGGCCTTTCTGTAAATCGGTACTTCCGCTAAGCATAAGCCAGCCCTTTCCTACCGATTTCCATGGTATACCCTCATAACTCCGCAGAGTTAAAAGTTGTTTAACCATTACCACCTGATTTCCGCGGAGAAGATCATTGGTTATAGGAATGTATTTACTGGATGCTTCGGACGTTCCGGAGGAAAGTGCGTAATATTTTATTTTTCCCGGCCAGCACACATCCGACTTGCCCTCCAGGGTTTTATGCCACCATTTTTCGTAGATAGAATTGTAATCGTGAAGCGGAACGAGCGACTGAAATTTTTTCTCGGGATTTTCCTCCAGTAAAATTTCGTCGAACTGATATTCCTGACCGAAATCAGTAAACCTCGCCTTCTTTAAAAGCTTCTTTAGCACATTCACCTGCTGCCTTCTGAAGGTAGGCTCTGGCAGGCGAAGTGCTGCTGCCACGGATTTGGGAAGCTTCAGGTCAATTATGGGCATTTAAAGATTTGGGTTTTATCTACAAATTTAAAGGAACTACCCTAAACTTAATACTTATTTAATTCTACAGCAAGTGTAGTTTGAACGTGTCATTTGTTGCTAAAAAATCAGCGGAGGAATTTACCAGAACAGCATGTGTATTTTCCACGAATCAAGATAGTTCTAATGTAATTCACGGTCTTCTACTGCAAAAGAAAATCCAGCGGTATTGGCAGAGTTACTTTCCACAATACTACTACTACCAGCCGCATGATACATTATGTTGATATGTGATGGAATGGATGGAAGTAACCGAATGAAATCACAGTAGTTGCTATGACCTGAGCAGAAAATTATTTCTGCGCGGGAGCTGTTTTTTTTCGATACCTGGAATTCCGGAAAGCCGGCAACCAGGGAACTAAAGGTGCTGCTCCTGCTGATTTCTGCTCTTCGGGTTATTCTACCTTCTATTCCCAGTTTTTTCATCATTTGTGTTAGCTGCTCAAATTCATCAGGTGTACCCACAATCAAGGTTTTTTTGTCAGGAGTCTCTCCACTAAGGGTTTTGCGCGGAGATTTGACTTTTGTCAACAAACCCGCTGTAACGCAACCG
>DATCKB010000269.1:0-2544 GCA_036562505.1 Parasegetibacter sp.
ATTATCAACTGCGGTTGTTTTCGCATCACGTGATTAAGATTGAATATAGCGGTTTCTATCAAATAAGTTTTCAACAGTAATTCCAGGTCAGTTTTTTCTTTGGGAATCAGGGAAGTGCCTTTAACCTTCTCCAGATAGGCATGCATAAAGAATCCCGATAAATAGTGAGTCCATAGAGAATAGTACGGCGACAACCGAAGAATCTCATCTTCTCTCAGGCTGGCATTCCGCAATCCTTCATGAGCAACATAATGAAACGACCGTATCATCGCTGCAGCATCCCGCAGTGCAGAACGTTTGATTCGCTTTTCACTGAACGACTTCTCCGGATCGCCGCCCAGATAGGGAATAGAGATATTCTTACCCGTAAACAACACCTGCTCGAGTGTAAAGTATCCATGAATCCGAATCTTTGATACATCTATCTTCTTCTTATAAATATTTTTTAATTCATGGAGCACATCGTTCTTTCGGGAGAGCAACTTCTCCGCCTCAGCTTTTTCGGCAAAATGCAGTTCACCGAGACTTCTGGAAAGATTTGAAAACGTGTTTCTGACGAGCGATTGCATACCCGAATAAAGAGAACGCTGGTAATGCAAAGAAAAATCTTCAGGAGCAAACTCTTTGATATCAGAGCGGGACGCCAACGCCAGATGAAGCTCTCCCAGACCGGCACCCAATAACCTCGCCCCTTCTGCAAGCGGACCACCCAGCAATTCTTTAAAGTCATCAGAAAGGATTTCAAAGGGGACTGGCTCAGATATACTGCCGCGTATATCTATTGGTGGAAGATCTGTACGATTTCTTGCCAGAATCCTTTCGTTAAAATTGTTTAATCGTTCCTGCATAAAGGTTATACCGGTGCCGTGATATTCAATCAATTCCTGTATTAACCCTATTGTCATCATATCTTTTCCCGAACGCCATTCGATCGATCCTGCATACTTTGGTATCCCTGGAAAATTTTGTTCCTGCCCTAAAAACAACGTTAATTCCACGTCAGGATTGGTGGTTCGTTCAACCTGACGGTAAACTCTGAGAAAATAATCGTTATTATACGCAATTGCAGTATAATGTTTAAAGTGTGAAATAACTCTTGATTTGAGAACAGGATTGCCGGCGATGTATTTTTTCAGTTGCTCTTCGCCCTTAAACTGCATAATATTTACCGGTGACTCCACCAACAGGTTTCCGGCGAGATGCTGAATAACAGCATGCTGATATGGTGTTGTGTAAAGAGCATCGGCAAGCAATCCTTCTTTTTCTGCAACAGTGATTTTACATAATACAGCATTGGGGTTATCCTCGCTTAGTTTTTTTGCTGTTTTACCGGTTACCATGGCCACCGGAATGTGATACACTTCCGGTAACCCACTTCGGTAATGCACTTCTGCAAGCAGCACAAATACATTCTTTCCGTGCACAGGTATTTCTGCATGATGAACCAGTTTGATATGATGAATCACTCTTTGCTTTCCTGCAAACCAGGTATTCTTTAAAAGGTATGAGGAGAGGATGGATGACTCCAGAATCTGGCGGTACTCCTTCTCCATCAGGTCACTCCATTGTGAAAGGGTAATCTCAGAAAGTGAATTCTCTTCCTGTACTCCTTTTTGTGCATTTTCAAGAAGAAACCATTCGTATGTATAGGAATCAAGAGTGAAGAAATAAGGTTGATTTTCTTTCACTACAGGAAATTCATTTTTGCTGAATACCTCCACCAGCCGGAATCCTTTAAATTCATTCAGATCCAGCTCTGCCGGTTGTGAATAACGGGAAAGGTTGGCTACAACCAGGATAGTCTGGTCTTCATAAGTTCTGGTAAACGCAATTACTTTAGGATTATCAACATTTATGAATTTCATATCCCCTCTTCCAAAAGCCCGGTATCTTTTTCGCATATTGATCATGCGTTTCATAAACCAGAGCAGTGAAGAGGGATTTCGGGCTTGTGTTTCAACATTTACCGATTCATAATGATATTCCGGATCCAGAATAAGAGGAAGATATAACTGCTGAGGATTGGCATTTGAAAATCCCGCGTTTCTGTCGGGCGACCATTGCATCGGAGTTCGGACCCCGTCCCGGTCACCTAAATAAAAATTATCTCCCATCCCTATTTCATCACCGTAATAGATAACCGGAGTTCCCCGAAGTGAAAAAAGCAGGCAGTTAAGCAATTCAATTTTCCTGCGATTGTTTTCAACAAGCGGGGCTAAACGGTGACGTATTCCGAGATTTATTCTCGCCTTTGGATCTTTTGCATATACCTTATACATGTAATCACGCTCTTCGTCCGTTACCATCTCCAATGTCAATTCATCATGGTTCCGGAGAAAAATTGCCCACTGGCAAGTCGGTGGGATCTCGGGAGTCTGGTCGAAAATATCGGTTATCGGGTATCTGTCTTCCATTCTCAGTGCCATGAAAAGCCGGGGCATAACCGGGAAATGATAGTTCATATGACACTCGTCGCCATTCCCGAAATATGAAGCCGAATCCTCCGGCCACATATTTGCCTCGGCCAGCAGCACCGTACCGGGA
>DATCKB010000274.1:0-11870 GCA_036562505.1 Parasegetibacter sp.
CAGATACTTCTTTTCCTGCGATGGTTATAGCCGATCCAGTAAATAAAGCTTTGTTTTGTTTACCGTACGGTACGTTGATAATAACTTCGTCCAGTGCTTTTACGTCCTTTTCCATAACCACATCCAGACTCGTTCTGCCAAGAACGGGAACTTCCTGAGTTTTAAATCCTACGTGAGAGAATACAAGAATAGCATTTGCATCGGGAACTCTAATCGTAAACCTTCCGGTGATATCTGACTGAGTCATCAGGTTAGAGTTTCCTTTAACTGCGATGACTACCCCACGAAGAGGATGTTGATCGGCATCGCTGGAAACTTTTCCGGTAATCGTAATATCCGCAACACTCTTTTTATTTTCATCAGAGTTCTGGTGTTTGAACGAGTCTGCACTGTCGCCGTTAGTTGAGTGAGTAACGGGTGTATCCCACTGCACCGGATTCTGACGGTTGTTTGTCTGCGGTGCAGGAACGGGTTGGATGACATAATATCCGTTAATGAGTTTATACGTCAGTTGGAAAGGTGTCAATAGCTCAGAGAGAGTCTTGTCTAATTCCTGGAATACTACCTTTTGTACATCAACATATTTGTTATCAACCAGTTTGTCGTTCAGGGCAAATCTGATTTTGTAAGTTTTTTCTATTTCTTTCAGAATATTCCGGAGTGTACTTTTTCTGTGTGCCGGAATATTATTTTTATCGCCGACCTGGTACAATTTTTTATCAGTCATGATGCTTGCACTTTGGTCCGGGGATGCATTTACAGTTGCCGTTGCCAGCAGCAGTGATGTAGCTGTGGCTGCTAAATTAAAGCAACAGTGCGTTTTGAACTTTTTTATAAAGTTGATCGCTTGCATAATTATTTTATTGGTTGGTTTTGGTAAATGTTCTGCCGCATGGCAACGAATCATCTTCTTGAGAGAATTATCGAATCATTTTTAATTGTGGAATTTAGTTGGAATGATTCCTCTAATAATCTCAACAACAACGTGATATCATTATTCTGCACGATAATATCTGCGGAGAAAGTTTGTTTATGCATATCTTCCGGAATTATCATATCCAGATTGAAACGCTGCTTGACAATAGCCGCAACATCTTTCAGAGATGCCTGATCAAAACTTATTACATCGTTCTTCCAGGTTGTATACCGTTCAATCGATTCCGTTCTGCGGTTAATATTTTTTCCGTTTCCGGAATAAGCTGCAACCTGGCCGGGAAGCAGATCAATATAGGTCTCGTCCACCGGCGTTCCATGATCGTCAACAGTTAACCGTACTTTTCCGGATTCCAGCGCAATGGTAGTTGAGTCTGCTCCTGTTTTGACATTAAATGCAGTACCTAGTACCTGCAGCTTCAACGCTTGAAATTGCATAGTGAACGGGGCATCGGGATCACGTTTAACCTGAAGATAGGCTTCACCTTTGAGGTTGGCTTCCCGAATGCGTTTTCTGCTGTTGAATTTATACGTGAATGTAGAATTAGCATTGAGGATCACCTTGGTGCTGTCAGGCAGATATATCACCTTTATATCGGTTCCATTTGAGGCATAACTAAAAACCGGATCTTCAGGATACGATTTCTGACTACTCCATATATAAATTCCCGCGATGGTCACAGCCACAACTGCCGCCACTTTTGATACCTTTATCATCATTCGACGCAGTTTACCCCGCTTTCGAACGGAGTCTGAAGCCAGTCCTGAAAGAATTTTTTCTTTCAGTTGCACCATCGACTGTTCGCTCCATTCTGCTTCTTCAAACCTGACTGACATCACTAAACGCTTTGCTCTCATCACCGTTTCATGTTTTTCCGGATAACGGGATAAAAAATTATCCCAGAACTGATTCGATTGTTCATCCTCTCTTTTCACCCACAGGATGAAAGCTGCGTCGGTAGCAAAATCAATTTCACTGAAATGCAGGTATTGGTTTTCTGATTGCATTTTTATTACATTGGAATTAAAAGAATTCTGATCTTATTGAAAGTTTCAGGACCAGGGCCGGTTACGCGCGCGATGTAAACATTTGTGGTTGTCGCCGGGTTGTGAGTAGTGTAGAATCTGTAAGTATTGGTGTTACCTGAACCTGCTCCTGGTATCATCATCCAGTTAACACCTCTTTGTCCGTACACAAGTATAATACTATTATCGAAATCTTCTTTCGGAACGTCGATGTCGAGTTTTGTATATGCAGGTGTTGTAGCAACCGTCACATTGTCAAATACAAACTCCTTAACAAGTACACCTTGTCCGGTATCACCTTTTTCTCCTTTTTCTCCACGCTCACCTTGTTCGCCGCGTTCTCCGATCGGCCCGGCAGGCCCCATCGGCCCTTCTTTGACGCAAGACGTTAATGAAAATGCCATAAAGGCAACCATAATCAGTTGGTAGAATCTTTTCATTTTTTTGGCTTTTAAATTTTTGATAGTAAGGAGGGCGCCGGCTGCCCATATTAATACAGAGACATCAGATATTTTTTTTTCTACCAATTAATCCGATTTTTTTTTGAAGCTTTAAAGGAAACAAATTTTTACCGTTTTCCGGTAGTAAAGTTTCTCGTGGATGCCTTATTGTTAGAAACAGTATAAAACCAGATTATGAGATTTTACAAGCTGCTGCTTTTTTTTGTAATTCAATCTATTGCAGGCTTAGCTCAGAAAAATAACATTCCTCCCGGACTTGACTCGTTTGTAAATAAAACACTTCAGGTATTTAATGTGCCAGGTGCGAGTGTTGCCATTGTGCATGAAGGTAACGTGTTATTAACAAGGGGATACGGTATTAAAGAACTTGGTCATGCAGATCCTGTTGATGAACATACATTGTTTTGTATTGCTTCAAATACAAAAGCATTCACAGCAGCTGCAATTATTATGCTGACTCAGGAAGGTAAGCTCGAATTAGATAAGCCTGTAATCAACTATCTGCCATGGTTCAGGCTTTCAAATAATTATGTGACCGCTGAGATAACCGTACGCGACCTCCTTGTACATCGTAGTGGTATGGGAACAGGAACAGGAGATTTGCTTCAGTTCCCACCCACTACATACAACAGAAAAGAAATTGTACAGAGAATGAAGTATTTGCCGCTGGAGATGAGTTTTCGCAGCGGGTATGCGTACAGTAACGGTATGTTTCTCGTTGCTGCGGAAGTAATAGAAGCAGTAAGCGGGCAAACATGGGAAGAGTTTGTGAAATCAAGAATATTAGAACCATTAGGCATGAACGAATCAATCCCGAATATTTCGGGATTGATGAGTAAGCAGAATATTGCCCGCCCGCATCAGATGCTGAATGGAAAACTTACGAGAACGGAAATTTTTCCGACCAATCAGATGGGGGATGCCGTGAATCCGGCAGGTGGAATTTCTTCCAACGCAGTGGATATGGCAAAATGGCTTTTAGTACAGCTCGACAGCGGGCGGATTAACAGTACCAAAAGATTGTACGAATCAGGTGCCGTAAAGGATTTATGGAACCCGGTTACTCCTGTTCCAGTCACTCAGTATCCATCCTACCTGGCACCAGCGCAAATGAATTTTGCCGGTTACGCTCCGGGTTTTCACGTGCGCGATTACCGTAGAGAAAAGATAGTTACTCACACCGGTGGATTGAGTGGTGCATATTATTCAAGAGTATCGTTGATACCTGAGCGAAAATTGGGTGTAGCAGTTCTTACGAATATGGAATCGCGGAGTGCTTTTGACGCTATCTCAAATTATATCATTGACTATTACCTGAATGCTCCTGCGTTTGATTGGATCAGTGGTTACAAGAAGCTGGACGAAATACAGGCGAAGAATCTGGAGAGCCGGCTGAAAGCTCAGCAGGTAAGCAGAGATACCAATTCAAAACCATCTGTTCCCCTTTCCGCATTTGCGGGAACATATACCGATCCGGGTTACGGCGACGTAGTCGTATTTTTTAACCGTGATTCACTGGCGATCCGATTCAAGAATACTCCGGTATTGTCCGGACAGCTTGAACATTTTCAAAACAATAGTTTTATCGCCAGATGGAGTGACAGATCCCTTCGATGTGATGCATATGTCACATTTGTTGTGGAAATGGACGGTACGGTGAACGAGATAAAGATGAAAGCCTTGCCGGGAGTAAATTTTAGCCGGGATTTTCACAATCTGCGATTGAAGCGGGTGACCTTACCTGAGACCAGCAGGTTTCGGGCAATACCGCGGGTAGATTCCGCAATCAGGGCATATATGGCAGCTTACGGGGTTCCCGGAGCTAGTATAGCAATAACCAAAAATGGAAAATTAGTGTATTCAAAAGGTTACGGCTATGCCGATGAAAAAGAAAATCGTCTCGTAAATGATTCCAGCCTTTTTCGTATAGCAAGCATTTCGAAAACATTTACAGCATTATCTATACTTCAGCTTGTTCAACAGGGAAAACTTTCCGTTGACGACAGAGTGTTTGGAAAAAATGGAATCCTTGGAAAAAAGTATAGAATCAATAACAACGATACCCGACTGGCTGATATAAGAGTACGTCATCTATTGAACCATACAGCAGGCGGTTGGAAAAATGGAAGAAACATAGATCCCATCTTTTTAAATGATTCATTTAGTACCGATGCGCAGATTCGATGGACGCTCGCGAATCAACTTCTTGATACCGTTCCGGGAGTACAGTATGCCTATTCCAACTTCGGTTACTGGCTCTTAGGTGAAATTGTTTCGGTTATAAGCGGCATGAAATACGAAGATTATGTGAAGAAAAATATATTAAAGAGAGTTCAGATAGAGGATATGGATTTGGGTGAAACGCAACCCGAAAAAAGAAAAGCGAATGAAGTTACTTACTACGGACAAATTCCCACTCAGTCGACGAACAACTGGAATATGAGAAGAATAGGTGCTGCGGGAGGCTGGATTGCCACTGCACGTGATTTGGTAAAGTATCTGGCTGCTATTGAAGGGAAAGGAGGTAACGAAGCTCTTTTGTCGAAACAGCTTGTGGATTCAATGACAACATTACCCGATGTTCCCGGAACAAACTATGCATTCGGTTGGAGAGTGAACAACGGAAACTGGTGGCATCAGGGTAGTTTGCCGGGAACCGGAACTCAGTTGCTTCGTGGAGCTAATGGTGTCAGCTGTGCTTTTTTATGCAACTCCCGCGGGCTGGGAAGCCACTTTTTTACCGACATGGAAAAACTTTTGCTGAAGATTACCTCTGACTCAACCATTAACTGGCCTGATCCCGTAGATTTCTAATTGTATGGAATATCGCCTTATTCATGAAAAATCAATTGTCGTAGACGCCCACAATGATGTGCTTTCAGGAGCAGTTGCGAGAGGACATAATATTTCGAAGAGACTGGATTCAGGGAATACCGATTTAGTGAGATTAAAAGAAGGTGGTGTAGATGTACAGGTATTCGCTATTTTTTGTGATGATTCGTTTGGAACCGGAGTAGCATTCACAGAGGCAGAGAAACAGGCTGATGCATTCAAAATGCTCATAAATGAAAATTCAGGTAAAATTGTCGCTACCCGAAATCTTGACGAGATTTCCCATGCTGTTGAATCAGGAAAAATCGCAGCTATGCTTGCAATTGAAGGAGGGCATATGCTGGAAGATGACATCAGCAAACTACATAAGATTGCGGAATGGGGTGTTTGTTATTTGACGCTTACATGGAATAACAGCACTTCATGGGCAAGTTCTGCCGTTGACGAATTTAATGCTACAAGAAATGGCAAAACCGTTTCTGTCCGGGGACTCTCTGAATTCGGAAGAGAAATAGTTTTTGCAATGAATCAACTGGACATCGTGGTTGATCTTGCACATGCCGGACCTCGTACTTTTTTTGACGCAGTTGAGTGCAGTTCAAAGCCGGTGATAGTTTCTCACGGAAATGCTTATGCAATTTGTCCGGTTGTTCGAAATTTAGCAGATGATCAAATAAGGGCAGTAGCTAATACAGGTGGCGTTATTGGTGTAACATTCTATGCGCCATTTGTGGATGCCGTTTACACAGATAAAATCGAACTGCTGAAAAAAAAATATTCCGGGTTTGTCGCGATGCTCGAGGGTCAGGGTCTGAAAGGAGGACGTCTGCTTGAGCGGTTATTTAATAAATATCCGCAGGAAGCGGAATTAATACGCCCCTCAGTGTCACAGGTGGTGGATCATATTGATTATATGGTGAATATAGCCGGTATCGATCATGTTGGGTTGGGGAGTGATTATTTTGCTACGACTACTCATCCCTTTCCAAAAGGTATGGCTGATGTGACTGGATATCCGTTGATTACACAGGAACTTTCTGCACGCGGATATCCGGAGCATGCGATTGAAAAAATTCTCGGTGGAAATTTTTTACGAGTATTAACTGTCGTTTGATAATAATTCTAACTATATACCGGCATGAGAAATTTTATTCTGTTACCGCTGCTGTGTCTGTCAGTTTTCGCGACAGCACAAACACTAAAAGATACCGTCGCCAGGCTTGATTCTTTTTTTGCTGCACATTCGGTTGGTGATAGTACACCGGGTGGAGTGTTGATGATAAGCAGAAACGGGCAGATCCTATATAAAAAATATATGGGTCTCGCAAGCCTGGAGCATAAAACTCCCATAACTGAAAATACTGTTTTTGAGGCTGCGTCAGTTTCGAAGCAATTTACTGCCACTAGCATCTTGCTGTTAGCTCGCGAAGGAAGGATTTCGCTGGATGATGACGTAAGGAAATATATACCTCAACTTCCCGATTATGGTGAAACGATCCGGATTCACCATTTATTAACACATACTTCCGGATTGAAAGACTGGCGGAATATTACTTATATCTCAGGCTGGCCGACGGGTAAGAGGTTATATAATCAGTCCATGGCTCTTGATATGATCTGCAAGCAGAAATCTCTCAATTTTATGCCGGGAGAGCGGTACTCATATAGTAATTCCGGGTACGACCTTCTGGCGGTAATTGTAGAAAAGGTTTCCGGAATGAAGTTCAAAGACTTTGTTGGAGAGAGGTTGCTTAAACTTGCTGGTATGAATCAAAGTTTTTTTCGTCCTGCTCACGAACAGATTATTCCGCATATGGCTTCGAGTTATATTCAGCAAAATGACCAGTCGTATATCCATCCTCTTATTCTGGATGAATCATATGGCGCAGCAGGATTGATTACCAATGCCACGGACTTACATAAATGGGTATTGTTTATTGAGAAAGGAGGACTTTCGGAAGACATTAAAAAGCTGAGGTCAACCAGATTTGTGCTGAATAACGGTGATACTATTACCTATGCGCTGGGGGGAGTACATGTAATGCACAGAGATAATCTCATAGAAATCAACCACAGCGGATTACTGGCTGGTTTTCGTGCATGGACAGCCTACTACCCGCAAAGCGGATTAACCGTTTCGTATACCAGTAACAACAGGAATGTAATTACTGCTGATATGGCAAAGGTAATCCGGAATATATTTTTCGGCACTAATGAAGTGTTGGGCAGTAATTCCCCGAATGTAAAACAGGATACTTCGTATCTGAAATCTATCTCTGCACTATACAGAGGTGTTACAGATAATTCATGGTGGATTGATGTTCAATATCGGAATGGTGTAATCCTACACGGAAATGATACGCTTAAACCAATAAGCCCAGCTATTTTCACTAACGGTACTTACCGGTACAAGTTTGAAGATGGATATCTGAATTTAATTACTGCTGAAACTGACGACAAATACAAACGCGCTGAAAGATTCCATCCTGATCAACAGCATCTCGCTTCCTTTGAAGGTGAATATTACAGTGATGATGCAGATCTGGCCTTTTCCATTAAACTGATAGGAGATAGATTATACAGTTATCGGACTTCATACGATTCGGTTCCTTTGGTGCCGGTTTACTCAGATGCAGAAATGACCGGGTTTCGCACCATACATAACGGACTGAGGGCAGTTTATCATTTCGAAAAAGATAAAGACGGATCCGTTATCAGATTATCGGTTAGTCTTCCCCGTGCCAACAATATTCCATTTCGTAAAAATTAATTCAAAAAAATTATGAAGCTGACTTACCGGTTAGTTGAGCTCAAAAGAAAATATCCGTTTACTATTTCCGGCTATACTATGGTTTCGCAGACGGTAGTTTATACTGAACTTTCCCACGATGGACTTGTGGGATATGGTGAAGCGAGTCCGGGCTATTATTTTAAAGAAACGGTTGAGGATGTAGTCAACTTTCTCTCCAGACTTGACCTGAGCCAGTTTAACGATCCTACGGATATTGAATCGATATTAGGTTATGTAGACCAGGCTTCGGAAGGGCATACTGCAGCTAAAGCATCAATAGATATTGCTTTGCACGATCTGGTTGGAAAAATCAAGGGCGTACCCTGCTATGTTCTGTTTAATGCAGACCCTGCGAAAATGCCTCCAACGTCAATGACTATAGGTATGGATACACCCGACATGATCAGAAAAAAAGTGAATGAAGCATCTCATTTCTCGCTGTTGAAAATAAAGTTGGGTGGGGAGAACGATAAAGAGATAGTGGAAGCTATCCGATCAGTCAGTGATCAACCCTTAACGGTAGATGCAAATCAGGGATGGACAAATCGTCAGGAAGCGCTGGAAATGATTCATTGGCTCGAAGCGAAAGGTTGTTTACAAATCGAGCAACCGATGCCGAAAGATGATTGGGATGGAAATGCATGGTTAACAGCAAACAGCCCGCTACCGATAATAGCAGATGAAGCAGTGCAGCGTCTTACCGATGTGGAGAGGATAGCAGGGGCTTATCACGGCATCAATATTAAAATGGTCAAATGTACCGGTATGCATGAAGGTGCAAAAATGATAAAACGTGCCAGAGAATTGGGTTTACAGGTTATGGTTGGATGCATGGGTGAATCTTCTGTAGCGATACTCGGGGCTGCTGCAATTGCACCGTTGTGCGATTGGGTTGACCTCGACAGTGTTTGGCTGATATCCAATAATCCTTATGAAGATCCGGTGCTGGAAAGGGGAAGGATAGTGTTAAGTAACGAGCCTGGGCTAGGTCTGAGAATTCCTTCTGGTGTTTCCCGAACGTATTAAGAGGTTAATAAAAATTCGTCGCAAATACAAAATCCCGTTATGATATTAACTGTAAAAGCCGCCCCGCTTGTATCCAATGATGTATTACTTTTCGGAATTCTGATGGTTATGTTGGCATTAATTCAATATGCCTCCGGAGTGCAAAATAGAATCGTCAGAAAAATTTGTCAGTTTTTCCCTCCTTTGCTAATGATGTATTTTTTTCCGGGATTACTGAACTCGATGAATGTTATTAGTGGGGAGGATTCCGAATTGTATGATCTGGTGGTAAAATGTATGCTTCCTGCCGGTTTAGTATTATTCACACTAAGTGTGGATATGAAGGAGCTATGGAGATTAAGGAAAAAGGCCGGGCTCATGTTCCTTGCAGGTGCAGTGGGGGTGATCATTGGCGGGCCGTTAACCATTCTTATAGTAAAAACATTTGCCCCCGGAATTGTCGGTGGAACTGGCGATGAAGCAGTTTGGCGTGGACTGGCGACGGTTGCGGGTAGCTGGATTGGAGGAAGCGCGAACCTCGCGGCGTTGAATGAAGTTTTTAAGCCGAGTCCGCAATTGTTATCGTCGATGGTCATCCTGGATACGATCATTGCCAATTTATGGCTGGCAATTTTATTATACGGCGTGAGTCATAACAAGCGAATCAACAAATTTTTCAAAGCTGATGAAACCGAAGTAGAGAAAGTTAGAGTGACCATGGAATCTTATCAGGTGGCGAGCCGGAGAATTCCATCGCTGACGGATACACTAGCCATTCTTGCCGTCGGTTTCGGTGGTTGCGCATTGGCTTATTTATTTGCTAACCCGCTGGTAGAATATATCGGAACAAATTTTCCGGAGCTGGAAAGATTCAGCCTTACTTCCAGTTTCTTCTGGGTGGTGATTTTTAGTACCACCATAGGTGTTGCCCTGTCGTTTACTAAATTGCGCAATTTGGAAGGCGCAGGGGCATCCCAGATTGCTACTTTATTTCTCTATATGTTCATTATGGTGATAGGAATGAGAATGGACATATTTAGTGTTGTTAATTATGGAGGAATATTGTTCGTCGGATTAATATGGTTGTGTTTCCACGCGTTAATGATGTTGGTAGTAGGTAGAATATTTAAGGTGCCCTATTTCTTTTATGCTGTGTCGGGTGTAGCCAATCTCGGAGGTGCAGTACAAGCGTCGCTGGTAGCTTCATATTTTCATCGGTCGCTTGCTCCGGTTGGTGTGCTCCTTTCGGTATTAGGATATGTACTGGGGAATTATGGTGGTTATCTTTGCGGTATTCTGATGCAGATTGTTTCGGAATAGTAAAAACGCAAACTTAAAGTCCGGTAATAATTCGTGCTATCTATATGTAAAAAAAAGGAGCGTCATTCGACGTTCCTTTTTTTTCTGACAGCTTGATCATCTACTTTTTCAACGCGTTATTAATTTCCGATACGGTATTCGGATTACTTGGTCTGGGTGCATTGCTATTGAATATTTTTCCTTCTTTGTCTACAATCATATAATGCGGGATTCCTGAAATATTCAGTTTCGTCAGAAGCTGCGGGTCAACAGCAGAGACATGCACTCCTTGAATATTATCTTCTTTAATTGCTTTTTTCCATGCCCCGGCGTCGGTGTCAACACTGATAAATAAAAACACCACGTCTTTGCCAACGAATTTGTTATGCAATGCAGCAGCATGATTTTTCATTTCGTGGCGACACGGACCGCACCAGCTTGCCCAAAAATCAATATATACCACTTTGTCTTTAAAATCTTTTATCCGGTAAGTTTTTCCATCCAACCCCTTGAGTTCAAAGTCTGGCGCAGATGATCCGGTTTTCAGACTGCTGAATATCTTATATCCTTCCTCAATAACCTTGTTATACGAGGGGTCATGCTTCATGTTCTGGTAATAAGCATATGTTTCTTCAATCTCGTTCTGATCCTTTCCATAGCGTATGTGACTATCCATCCATCGTGCAAGAATATTATTTCTGGTGTCTCCCTGAAACAATGTGTCAATTATTTTCAGCGCTTCCAAAGCAGTCACTTTCATGGGGCCGTTTTCATCCACTCCTTTTGCATGCTCAATCATTCTGTCGATTGTTTCTGAAAGATCAGAAGCACTCAAGTGTATATCCCTGATCATTGGCATATCCCTGAGATAGGAGTGATAAGACACAGGCAATTTCGGACGGTTGGGATACCGGAACTTGTATTCAAATGCATATGCAGCTTTTACCCACGTTTTTTGAGAAAGTGTACTGATCTTTCTGTTTTCATAAAACGAATTGCTGATGCTATCTCTTTTCGAGTTCCAAAAATTCATTTCTTTTGCGGTCAGACTATCAACTACTTCGAGAAATCTTTCAGGACTGATAGTGGAATCCGTGTAAACCTGGTATAAGAAAGGATTTTCATTCCGGTTGGCAGACAGTAAACTTTTATAGGTATTTAAAAGCCGGGTATTAGATGCCGACAAGTCTTCGCTTTTTAGTTGCGGTGCTTTAGGTTTTTTTGTGTCAGCAATAATCTGAAGATGTTGTCCGGGTTCAATAAAACCTCTTATCGAGAACTCTCTTCCAGAATAAAGGAAAAACTCGGTTGCATGTTTTTTTAGTGGCACTTCAATGAAGAAATTACCGTCCTGGTCGGTCAGAAAAGGTAAGGTTTTTATATCCAGGGAATAGGCCATGCCCTCCGCACGAAACATAACCGTATCTGTAGTCCGGTTTATTATTTTTCCGCTTATTATAGTTTTGTTTTGAGCAGATGCCTGAGTAGCCGCAAAAATTCCTGCGAGTATCAACGCGCTTAGC
>DATCKB010000279.1:0-13235 GCA_036562505.1 Parasegetibacter sp.
ATCATTTACTATTGATCATTCTGATTTTACTATTTACAATCAGGATAGTGTTCCCTTCGGTACTGATGTATCAGCCGAAGTAGCAACATTTACTCCGGTGCCGAAAGCTACGGTAACAGTCGGCTCGGTTGTACAACAGTCTGGCGTAACCGTAAATGATTTTACGAATCCCGTAGTGTATACGGTGACTGCGGAAGATGGCGTCACTACACGTCAATATACCGTGAAAGTGAATGTCGCAAAAACTGATCCGAAAGCTGTGGCCTGGCAGCAAGTAACGGCCTCGGCCGGTTTCGGATCATTTCATGATGTTCAGGCCGGTTACTATAAGAATAAATTTTATGTACTTGGTTCAACAATAGGATCATTTTCATCTTTCACTTTCGGTGTTTTTGAATCAACTGATGGAATTAACTGGACAAGATTGAAAGCTGCAGATAATAACAACGATTCTGTACCCATGGTGGAGCACGGAAAACTAGTTACCGGGTTTAAGGATAAAATGTGGTTGCTGGGTGGACTGAAACCTTCAGATGGCTTTTCGTTCAGCGCCGTGTTAAATAAAGTTTGGAGTACTTCAGATGGAACAAACTGGACAGTTGAACCGGATCCTGCACAACCCACAGACAGATGGGATATCCGGGAAAGAATCAATGCCGTAGTGTTTCAGGATAAGCTATGGGTAATCGGAGGTAATGCTTACCCATCCTTTGGAAATACTAACGCATTCGGAGCTGCGAAAAATGATGTTTGGAATTCAGTTGATGGTCAGCAATGGACAAGACTCACAGCTGATGCTGGTTTCCTGCCCCGCTCTGCTCCTGCCGTATTTGTGTACAAAAATAAAATCTGGATGGTAGGTGGAAGAGACAATGGAGGTAATTCATTGAATGAAATCTGGACAAGCTCAGATGGTCAGATCTGGACACAGGTAACTACACAAACTCCTCCACCTAACAGATGGGGACACGCAGTTGTAGCACATAATAATCAACTATTTCTGATCGGTGGAGAAAATGCTGATGGTGTTTACGGTGATCTTTGGGTGTCTGAAGATGATGGAGTTAACTGGACTAAAGTGGAAGCCGGAGACTCACGAGCTTTGCCTGCTAACTTCCCCAAACGTGTTTTCTTTAATGCGTTTGTAGCAAATAACAGCATCTGGATTATTGGTGGCCTGGGCGAAAAGAATGAGGGCAATGCCTATACTATTCCAACTGATATCTGGAAAGGAACTCTCAATTAACTAACAACCTGCTAAAATGAGAATTAATAAATATACCTGCTCCTGCCGGTATCTTGTGGGATTGATATTTATGATCTTGTTGAGCCTGACCTCTCTGGCTCAGCAGGATACGACGCTTAAAAAGATCACCGGAGTAGTTAAATCTGCGAAAGACGGAACCGTATTGGAAAATGTGTCGGTATTGATAAAAGGTACTAACAGGGGAACTATGACCGATGAATATGGGCGATTTGAGATTGTAGCAAATCCGGGTGATACGCTTGTTATTTCAGCCGTCGGATTCCGGAAACTTCAGATCGCACCGAAGACAAGCCAGTTAATGGCTCTTTCACTTCCGGAAGATCATAGCTCGCTGAATGAAGTATTGATTGTTGGTTACGGAAATGAACGTAAAAGAAATATTACCGGATCGATTTCTTCAATCAGTGCAAAAGATATCGAACGAACCCATGCAATATCTTTTGATAATGCAATCATCGGAAAAGCCGCCGGGGTAAATATTATATCCAGTTCAGGGGTGCCGGGATCTGCTACAGGTATTACTATTCGGGGCCTGAGTACGCTGAACGCAGATGGTAATCAGCCCCTGATTGTTATTGATGGTGTTCCGGTTTACGGTACAGGCAGAAGCCTGAATAACCGTAGTTTCCGGAATTCCACAGCGCCTGCAATCGGATTTGGCGGAGTAAGCGTGAGCGACAATATTCAGCCGGAACAAACATTTGAGAATAACCCGCTGGCTGCATTGAACCCGGCTGATATTGAATCCATCGAGATTCTCAAAGATGCGTATGCAACCGCTATATATGGGAGTCGCGCTTCAGCCGGTGTGATTCTGGTAACCACAAAAAAAGGTCGTAAAGGTACTCAGGCTTTTAACGTAAGATATGTTACAGGCGCAGTGATGCCAATCGGTAAACATAAACTGTTATCCGGCCCCGAATATAATGCTGTATACACCCAGTATTATAAAGAACTTGGAACAAATCAGGTATTTTCTTCTCCCTATGATACCGATTGGGTGGATGAAATTACACGTACAGCTGTTACGCATCAGGTAGACGCATCAATGTCTGCCGGTACGGATAAAGCGCAGTATTTTATAAGCGGTTCCTTTCTTGACCAGCCGTCCTATGTGATTAATAATGATTACAAACGTTATACAGGTCGCGTAAACCTCATATACCGGGCCTCTGAAAAGCTCACTACGGGAGTTAATATGTGGATGAGTTTTTCTGATAATACATCAATGAACGCCCCGCAGATTTACAGAACAGCATTAACGAAAGCTCCAAGTCTGCCGGTGTATACAGAAGACGGAAGATTTGCATACGGAAAAGGTATTAACCCATATGGTGATCTGGATGCAAATCCTGTTGCTGATGCTCTTTTGAATACCAATCGCCTTCAGACTTCAGAAGGTCTGGGGAATATTTATCTTCAGTTCAAGCCGGTTTCCTGGCTGACCTTGCAGTCAGAATTCGGCACCCAGATTAGTAATGGTGAAGCATATACCAGAAGATTGAAACGTCCCAGTGGTTTCGGAGATGATGCAGTACAAAGTGTAACTCAGAACAGAAAAATAGTTTTAAACAACACCATTAACTTTCTGAAAAGCTCGGATAATCATTATGTGAATGCATTAGTTGGACAAAGTTATGAACAGTCAACCGAGTCACGTACTGCTATAGGTGGTTACGGTTTTTTTAGTGATGATATTAGTAGTATCGCCGCAGCCACCAATAAGTATATATCCGCATCACTTACACAGAAATGGGCACTTGTCTCCTATTTCGCACGCGTAAACTATGAGTATAATAACAAATATCTGGCAGGTATTACCTACAGATTGGATGGTTCATCGCGGTTTAGCCGAAACAGGAGATATGTTGGCTTTCCTTCTTTCTCCGTTGGATGGAGGCTTTCCGAAGAGATGTTCCTGCGAGATAAAATCTGGCTCGACGATTTAAAAATCAGAGGAAGTGTGGGCTTCACCGGAAATAATAACCTGACCTCCTATTACGGAAGCCTGGGTCAATATGTGCTGAACAGTAATAATTTGTCTTACGGAGGAATTCCGATTCTTCAGATGCAACAACCGGATAATCCGAATCTGAAATGGGAAAGAACAAGATCTGTTGATATTGGTATCGATGCAACATTGTTGAACAACCGCATCAGTATTACACTCGACTATTACCACAGACGAATCAGGGATATGGTGCTTAACGGAGCAATTCCGCGTTATCAGGGATGGGTAAGTCAGCCGCAGAATGTAGGTGATATGATGAACTCAGGTGTGGAATTGATGATTGAGGCTGATATTATCCGGAACCAGCAATTTTCCTGGTCAACCAGCTTTAATATAGCACGGAACTATAACAAGATTTTAAAGCTCACCTTTAACAGCGAGGAAGTTGGGCTGGCAAATGAAGCATTTAAATACCTCAAAGAAGGAGAGCCTGCGGCGCAATTCTACTTATATGAATGGGTAGGTGTTGATCCGATGACGGGTAACCCAATGTGGAATGATGGTAAAGATAATATATCGTTTATTCCACCAGCGTCACTCTTCAATCAGGTGGATGATGTAAACGTTTTCAGAAAACCTTACGGAAGTAGTTTGCCTGAATTTTTCGGCGGACTTGGAAATACACTGGTATATCGCAACTGGGAATTGCATGCCTTCCTATCTTATGCGATCGGGAATAAAATGATTAACGGTTCGCGCGCCAGTCTGCTTACTTATGCTACCGCCGATGCCAATAACCTTAGCCGGGAAATACTGGATTATTGGCTGGTGCCGGGACACGAAACAGATGTTCCGAAACTGACAAATAAATCCATCACCGCTTCCCCGGGTGTTTCCGGTATACGGGACTATACCACCAGCCGCACTAACAGCAGGTTTCTGGAAGATGCTTCCTATCTCCGGTTAAGAACCATCAGATTATCCTACCGGCTAAATGCTGCAAATATGGGACGAATGAATCTGAAAGGGATTAGAGCAATAGAACTGTTTGCTTCTGGAACCAATTTGCTTACACTGACAAAATACTCGGGGCTGGATCCGGAAGTAAATGCTTTCGGATCATCTGCTCTTCATTCCGGGTACGATGAATTGACCATGCCCCAGAACAAAATTGTACAGTTCGGTATAAACATAGGTTTATAAAAAATTAAACGACCGGAAATGAAAAATCTGATCATAACAATATTAGTTTTTACTGTGTTTAGTTCCTGCGATAAAAAGCTGGATCTGGCGCCCGAAAACACGCTTATTTCCAGAGATGTCTTTAAGTCGGAAGCTGGTACGGAACAAGCGCTTGCAGAGGGATATTACAACCTGATGCGGGCAGTAACCGGAAATATTGCATACACTTACGGCGATTTTACTACCCCCAACCTGGAACACAGTGTTTATTATGCCACTTTCGACAACGCGGAAACTGACCCCAAAGACGAGGCGGTGCTGGCTGTATGGACTAACTATTATAATTCCATAAATACGGCTAACAGCATCATTGAAAATGTCCGTGAATTTGCCACTTATTCTGAACAGAAGCAGGATCAGTTTATTTCGGAAGCGCGTTTCATCCGGGCTTTGGCCTATCTGGATCTGCTGAAATTTTTCGGAGACGGTGCATTGACCGGTGAATTTGCCAAACCGGGAGTGCCCCTTCAGCTGACTCCGTTTAAAGGCTACAATACCGGAGAGTATATAGGACGCTCAAATAACGGTGCTGTGTATGAGCAAATCATTAAGGATATAACAGAAAGTATTCCTCATCTGCCTGAACAACACAGTAACGATCTCGGAACCCGTTCACGCGCTACTAAAGGTACAGGATATGCGCTTTTATCGAGAGTTTATCTCTACATGCGGCAATATGAGAACGCATATGATGCTGCATCTAAAGTTCTGGATAAATCTCCTGCCATTTATGAACTTACACAGAACCTCCTGATGCTCTTTCCGGAAAATTCCGCGGGAACAGCAAAAACACTGACAAAAGAGTATATTCTGGCCTTTCCTGTGAGTCAGATGGTAAGTTCATCTACCAGTGCGAATAATAACTTAGGAAACGGGTACTTCTTTAAACGTTCATTCTGGATTCCTTCCAGTTTTATAAATAGTTTTGAACCAGGAGACCTCCGTGTAAGTCAGCTCATGTTCAAAGGCGATCAGGTCTTTAATACCGACCGGCTGAACGAATTCACAACATTCAAGTTTAATAACTCAAACGGACGTGATAATGTGCCGGTAATACGACTGGCGGAAATTATGCTTACTGCAGCTGAATCGTATGCACGGACAAACGGCGTTTCCGATATTTCAGTGTCACTCCTGAACGATGTTAGATCGCGTTCAATTCCTTCAGCTACTCCATATGCCACGTCCGACTTTTCATCTCCCGGAGAGTTAATTAATACGATTCTGGACGAAAGATGCAGAGAACTGGCCTATGAAGGGCATTACCGGTATGATCTGATCAGAACCGATCGGCCGCTGAAAAATCCGGATATCAGGCAAGACAGGAAGGTATTACCTATCCCCCAGATTGAAGTGGATATTACAAACGGCGTTATAACTCAGAATATCGGATATACTACACCGTAACAGAGAAGCCTTTACGGAATAAATCAATAAAGTTTCATATTAAATCTAAAATAAAAGAAGGTTATCATGTACTCAATTAAAAAAACAGGTAAAGCAGCGTTTGTGGCAGTAATGACATTGATAAGTGTGTCAGGTTTTTCCCAGGGTAATGTTCAGTTCAGAGATATGAACTTCGACGAAGCCGCTCAACTTGCCAAGGAAACAGGTAAAGCGGTGTTTGTAGACGTTCATGGAAAAACACCAAATTCATTTTCACTTAAGGTTGAGGAGGATGTGTTCACTGTAGATAGTATTGCCGATTTCATGAACGAATATTTTATCAATATCCGCGTGAATATGCACGAAGAAGAAGGAAAGAAATTTGCACCCCACTTAATGATGCTGATGTATCCGGTTTATGTAATGTTCGATGGTAACAAAACTCAGCTGGGTTATGTAAGTGCGTCAAGTGTTGCTAATAGTCCGGGTGATTTTATGAACCTGCTCAAATCTATGTATGCTCAGGCGGTTGAACGTGCAAAAAATAAGAGATCTATTCAGTTTGATAGCGACTCGTGGAATAGTATTCTTGCGAAGGCAAAGAAAGAAAACAAGCTGATCTTTCTCGATGCATATACTGAATGGTGCAGACCTTGCCTGCTGATGGCTAAAAATGTGTTTACACTGGATACTGTAGCTGATTTTTACAACAAAAACTTTATCAATGTATCCATGGATATGGAGAAGGGTGACGGACCGGAATTAGCTAAAAAATATGGAATCAAAGCTTACCCGGATTTTATCTTCGTTGATGGTAATGGTAATGCTGTCTTCAGAGGAAGTGGCTATATGGAAGCGGAAAAATTTATTACGCTTGGTGAAAATGCATTGAAGGCGCAAAAAAATAACTAATCCGGTTTATCCCGTTTTTAGGGGTTGTATCCGTCTTGTGATACAACCCCTTATGTTTTTTTACTATCCCGCTCCTCTGATACTTCAGTCAAAAGGTTACTCAGGTTGACCTGTTCCAGGTTGTGGCTTGCAGGACCATTGATCACCTTGCCGTCGGTGGAGTATCTCGCCCCATGACAGGGACAATCCCAGCTTTTTTCAGTACTGTTCCATTGCACATCGCATTTCATATGTGTGCAAGTCGGGACTAGAGCAGTTAGCAACCCTTCTTCCGATTTATACAATGCTATTTTTTTCCCGCCTCCTGAAGAAGCAAGGTGGTAGTAATTCCAGTAATACCGCCTCCTACGATGATTACATCGTATCTGATACCTTTTTCTACTTTATTCGCAGCTGAATAAGGTTCGATCGACTGCTGCCAAAGGCTGATGTTCGTTCCGTCTCTTCTAATCATAACTAATACTGTAGATCTGCCAGACGGTTGCAATCTTTATGCCCCTTAATAAGAGCTAAATTAAGCGTTATTGTCTGTCTCGCTCCAGTGTAGGACCTGTGAACCGTTATAAAAACAAAATATTATATTGTGTCAGGAATGTAATGCTAATATGAAGCTACTGATGCAAGTTCTGAATCTGATTAAGGATACTATAAAGGAACTCAACAGGAATGATCCTTTACGGCTGGCTGGCGCAACAGCGTTTTTTACCACGTTTTCGCTGCCCGCCATTATTCTGATTATTATTCAGATTATGGGACTTGTGATCAACCCCCAAACAATAGGCAGGCAATTATTTGTTAACCTTTCTGATATAGTTGGAAGAGAAACCACAGTGCAGGTTATTTCTACCCTGAAGGCTTTCAGGGAAATGGCACAAAACTGGCTGGTTACGATTCTGGGATTTATTTTTTTATTGTTCGTTGCTACTACCCTCTTTAAAGTAATCAAAGGTTCACTGAATCAGCTCTGGAAGATCCGGGTAGTCCGCAGATTGGACTTTAGACGTACCTTAATTGCCCGTTTAAAAGCAATGCTGATTATTATCTTAGCCGGTATCTTACTGGTAATCGGAATCCTGGCTGAAGGTGCCCAGGCTTTTCTGGGAAGTTATATCGAAGAAACATCGCCGCTGGTTGCAGTTTATTTCAAGAGTTCGCTTAATTATCTCATTTCCATTATAACAGTAGCAGCCTGGTTTTCAATGGTCTTCCATTTTCTGCCCGACGGGCGTCCGGTTTGGAAAATTAATATAGTAGGAGCCTTAGTCACCAGCCTGCTATTCAATCTTGGCAAACTGATTCTGAAGTGGCTATTGAGTTATAGCAATATCAACACATTTTTCGGCACCTCTGCATCTATTGTATTGTTGCTGCTGTTTGTATTTTACACTTCGCTGATTTTCTATTTCGGGGCATCTTTTACCAAAATCTGGGCAATCTATAAAGGTAAACCGATCAAACCTCTTCCACACGCTATGCATTATGATATTGTTGAAAAGCCGATAAAGTAACTTATCAATGAAGTTTCTCCAATAATTTCAGAACTTATTCTTCGGTTGTCCGGCTGGTGTAGAAATCCTTCCTCAGACTTCTTCTTTGCTTTCAGTGTAATCCCGGTTCATGAATCAAGTTGATATTTTTAAGTTCGTTTTGTGATGTTGCTGGCATGTGATTTTACCGGACCTATTTCAGTGAATATAATTCAGTATGGAAAAGGATAAATTACTCGAGCGCATAAAACTTGGTTTAACAGAAGCAGATGCAACTATTTCAATTGCTGAAAGTGTTACTTCGGGAAGAATTCAGCAACTCCTTTCGCAGGCAGGGGAAGCGATGCAATTCTATCAAGGCGGACTCACTGCATATAACCTGAATCAGAAAGTGAGGTTATTAAGGGTTGATGAACAAACAGCTGCCAGATGCAACTGCGTGTCTGAAGAAACGGCAGTAGAGATGGCTTTGGGAATAGCAGCTTTGTTTTCATCTGACTACGGACTGGCTATAACGGGGTATGCGACCCCGGTTCCGGAAATGAATATTCATCAACCGTTCGCATATCTGGCAATTGTGCACCATTCCACTGTTCTTCGCGTTTTGAAAATGGAAAGCCGGTCAACCGAAATCGATCCCTCTCAGGAATTCTACGCTATCGAAACTTTGAAGAACCTTGCTTCTGTTCTGATATGATTACATTCAACATGCAGGGAAAGTTACACCTGAAGTACAAGCTTCCGGTGATGGCATCATTTTTTAAACCATCTCTTAAACCTAAAAAATAAATTATCATGGCAACTAAAACTTCTTCATCAAAAAAATCCGGCGGCCAGTCAAATAAGAGCCGGCAAAACGGACATTCGTCTTCCGCAGGCTCTCGTTCTAACGGAACCGCAAAAGCCGGTTCTTCTACAGAAATGGATTCTATGCTGGAAAAACTGTTCATGGACGAATTAAAAGATATACTTTACGCAGAAAAGAAACTAGTAAAAGCCTTGCCGAAAATGGCAAAAGCTGCTACATCAGAAGAACTGAAAATGGCCTTCAATGATCACAAAGTGATGACCGAAAATCAGGTTACCCGATTGGAAGAAATATTTGAAATGCTGGGTAAACGTCCGACAGGAAAGAAATGCGAAGCGATGGAAGGATTGGTAAAAGAAGCAGAATCTGTTATTGAAGACACGGAAAGATCCACAATGACCCGCGATGTTGGCCTGATCATTTCTGCTCAGAAAGTGGAGCATTATGAAATAGCGTCATACGGATGCCTTGCTCAGCTTGCGAGAACAATGGGACTTACGGAAATAGGAAATCTGCTTGCGCAGACACTGGAAGAAGAGAAAGAGACCGATATGCTTCTTACTGAAATTGCTGAAAACAACATCAATGTTGATGCAATGGAGGAGGAAGAGATAGAAGAATGACAGCAATAAATATTCATTAGACCTTATCTGAATCAGAGGTTTTTCATCATGGTAACAACCATGCGGAAAACCTCTTTTTTGTATTTATTCTACTGGGCGACGGTATTCCAATATGTCAGTTCCCTGTTTATTAGCCTCTACCTCAGGTTAATTAAGTTTGCTCTAATTTGATGAAAGATTGATTGAATGAAAAAAAGAAAAGCCTTTTGTTATCTGGCCCTTTAAATAACAAAAGACTTTACCTTTTTAAGAATACCCGTTGTTACATTTCAGGTATTTTCTTTTCTGTCTTTTCAGCAGGTGCAGACGGAGGATCAATCTCCGGATCGTTGCCGCGCTGATCAGACTGAATACTTTTTGAATTTTCGTCCACATCCTCCAGGCGATCATCAGGCCCTGCCTTTGCTACTTCCGCATCAGCATTGGTAATTTTTTCATCCTGGTTGGTAATCTGGCCCTGGTCTTTCTGAGGTACAGAAGTATCCCCTGTAGCCGGATTTTTTTCCTTATATCCCTTGTTTTCTTTCATGGGATCAAGTTTCACATTTTCGTTCTCCTTACTGCCTCTGCCGGCGTTAGTGGGATTATTTTCCTGATTCATACACGAGAATTTTGAGTGTAAAATTTATAACTGTATCAATGAAATAATTATACCAACACAGGATAGGAAAAATGCTCAAATGCTAAGTGTTGATAATTTCACCACCATTCGGATGCAGGAATTGACCGGTTATATAAGACGACATCTCATTGCATGCAAGAAATAAGTATGAGGGAGCTACTTCCACCGGTTCTCCGGGCCTACCCATTGGAGAGGATGCACCATGACTGGCAACCCGTTCCGGATCAAAGCTCGAGGCAATTAAAGGAGTCCATATCGGGCCCGGTGCTACTCCGTTTACTCTGATTTTTCGTTTAATGAGATTGGTAGCCAGACTTCTTGTAAATGAAACTATGGCCCCTTTAGTAGCAGCGTAGTCGATCAGAGAAGAACTTCCCCGGTACGCAGTAACAGATGAAGAGTTTATTATACTTCCTCCTTCTTTCATAAATGGAAGTGTAAACTTTGTGATCCATATCATTGAATAAATATTCACTTCGAAGGTCTCCCTCATCCTGTTCGTATCTATTTCTTCAAGATTCTCGCACTGGTAATGGATAGCTGCGTTGTTAATAAGTATATCAATATGTTTCCATTTTTTCGCGAGATTAGTGATCGCTGTATTGCAAAACTGCTCATCGCGGATATCACCAGGGATAAGAACGCACTGCCGGCCCAAATCTTTTACCTGTCTGGCGGTTTCCTTAGCGTCTATTTCTTCATTAAGATACATAATGGCTATATCTGCCCCTTCTCTTGCGAATAAGACGGCTACAGCGCGTCCGATTCCGCTATCTCCACCGGTAATTAATACTTTTTTTCCTTCCAGTTTACCAGTCCCCTCGTACCCGTCATCAGACGAAACAGGAACAGGAATCATCTTTTCTTCAATACCGGGACGCTCCTGAGTTTGCGGAACTTTTGGAATTTGTTTTTTGCTCATTGAATCAGAATTTAAAGGTCAGGGTCGGTTCCGAAGATGATTTGTTCATCTCTTTCATTTACCGGAATCTTTTTAATGAACTCGTCATAGGTATCGTCCTGGTTCGAATACGCACCATAAGCGTCCATGCTGTATCCCATCATCCCATCATTTGCTTCCAGTAAATAAAGTATAACTGAATCTGCAGGATCTGACTCGCCTTCAAAACGATATGTCCGGATAATAGTGAGTTCTTCGGGTGCGTAGCATTTACCGTTCCCCGGTGAAAAGCCTTCTTCAGTCATACGGAATTCGTTGTCTTGCTTTCTTACTCTTAATTTCTCCAAAACAGACGAGAGTGTTGTCATCTCTCTTGGTTTTTCGTTGGGTGTTGTGTACATAAAATGATTTTTACGAATGAGTTTACATTTACGAAACCAGATAATTTTCATATAAGTTCAATTCCTGTTCCGTGAGTGAAGAAATATGATTGATAGTCCGTTAAGGCACAAACTGGTTACTGATGCTGGCACGGGAGGAAATCTTTCCTCATTATGTGGAAAAGCTGTCTGCGTTCGACGGTGCAAAAATTGCCTTAGATAATGCATATCATTTGTTCTGAACCCTTAAAATATATGCTATGCGACCAATATGGACAGGAGCAATTGGCTTCGGACTCGTAAATATTCCGGTTAAATTATACAGTGCAACAGATTCAAGTGCTCTGGATTTTGACATGCTCGACAAAAAAGATCATTCAAATATCAAGTATCAGCGTGTGAACGAAAAAACCGGTAAAGAGGTGCCCTGGGGAAATATCGTCAAAGGGTATAAACTGAACGAAAAATACGTAGTACTGGATAAGAAAGATTTTGAAGCGGCAAATGCGAAGAAAACTAAAACTATTGAAATCAATGAGTTTGTAAAAGAGTCTGAAATAAACACTACCCTTTTTGAAACGCCCTATTATCTTGCTCCGGATAAATCGGGAACCCGCGCTTACGCTTTGCTCCGGGAAGCGCTGGAGAAAACCGGTAAGGCCGGAGTGGCAACATTCGTATTACGGAATAAAGAAAGCCTTGCCATACTTCGCACAAGCGGAGATGTTATTATTCTGAACAGGCTTCGTTTTCCGGAGGAAATCAGGGATACATCAGATTTAAAACTTCCTGCAAAAAAAGGTATTAAAAAGGCTGAGCTGGAAATGGCTGTAACTTTAATAAATCAGCTCACTGCTAAATTTAATCCGGGAAAGTATAAAGATACCTACACAGATCAACTTCTGAAGTTCATACGCGCAAAAGCAAAAGGAACCAAACCAAAAGCTTCAGGAATGAAGGTGGTGCATCGTCGCTCTGATGATCTGATCGACGTACTTAAAGCCAGCCTGAATAAGAAACGGAAGAAAGCTTCTTAACCACGAAATGAGATTGGTTTGCAACAGGATGGTTTGAAATGTCAGGACGTTTCTGTTCTAAATAACCAGGAATGTTTCTTTTTCATATAAATTATGCAGGATGAGTTTACGCACCTACAAGAATAAGCGAGATTTTGAGAAATCTCCTGAGCCAGCAGCCAGGAAAATAAGTTCGGATAATAAATTAATTTTTGTTGTGCAGCGGCATAAGGCAAGCCGGTTACACTATGATTTCCGCCTGGAGGGTGACGGTGTATTAAAAAGCTGGGCAGTTCCAAAAGGGCCGTCGATGAATCCGGCAGACAAACGTCTGGCTATGATGGTGGAAGATCATCCTTTCGACTACAAGGATTTTAAAGGAGTTATTCCCAAAGGCAATTATGGTGCAGGTATCGTGGAAATATGGGATCGTGGGGAATATATACCTCTTAATCATGAAGCTGAGCCGATATCTGAAAAAGATTTTCTGAAAGATTTGAAATCGGGAAGCATTAAGTTTACCTTGAAAGGCCGGAAACTAAAAGGATCATTCGCACTTGTGAAACTGAAAGGTGCTGAAGAAAATGCCTGGTTACTGATAAAGCATAATGATAAATACGCACGGGATACTGAATATAAC
>DATCKB010000306.1:0-17834 GCA_036562505.1 Parasegetibacter sp.
GTTATATACAGAAGAACAAAAAACCTGGATTAGCCTGGATGAAACTAATCGTTTTACTTTCCTGAGCAATAACAAAGGTTTTATTCTTCAGAGTGATAAAACCGGCTGGAACCAGCTTTACCTGCACGATATGAATGGTAAACTGATTAACAGAATAACCGACGGTAATTTTACCGTAACTGACATCGTCAAAATAGATGAGAAAAAACAGGTTATTTATTTCACTGCCAGAAAGGAAAATACTGCGAGGGTAGACCTCTATAGCATTAAAATGAATGGTAAGGATATGAAACGTCTTACGACGGGCGATTACACTCACACCGTTAATTTATCACCGCAGGGCAACTATTTCATCAGCACATTCAGCAATGCATCCACACCTACCAAGGTTGCATTGTATGATAATAAAGGAAATATGATCAGACTTATTGCTGATGCAAAGGGTAGCAATATGGACGAGTATAATATTGCCAAGACTGAATTAATCAGGGTGAAAAGTGACGATGGACTATATGATCTTCCTGCAGTAGTTACATGGCCGCTTAATATGGATAAGAATAAAAAATATCCGGTATTAATCAGCATTTACGGAGGCCCGGGTGCCGGAACTGTGATGGACAGGTTTAATTTAAATCCGACTCAGCAGTGGTTTGCTCAGGAAGGTTTGATTCAGATTGCCATGGATCATCGCGCTTCAGGGCATTTCGGAAAAGAAGGCATCAATTACATGTATAGAAATCTCGGATACTGGGAAATCAAGGATTACAGCACTATTGTAAGGCATCTTATTAACAATGGGGCAGACCCGGAACGTATCTGTATTACCGGGTTCAGCTATGGCGGATACCTGAGTGCTTACGCGCTTACCTATGGTGCAGATGTATTTACTCACGGAATGGCTGGAGGAAGTGTGATCGACTGGACTCTCTACGATACACATTACACTGAGCGTTTTATGGATACTCCAAAAGACAACCCTGAAGGATATAAGAGTAGCTCTGTTTTAACCCATGCGCACAAGTATAAAGGTGTTCTTCAATTGGTTCATGGAGCAATCGATGAGAATGTACACTTACAGAACACCATGCAACTCGTTAGTAAACTACAGGATTTAAATAAAGATTTTGAGTTGATGATTTATCCGGGTAACCGACATGGAATCGGAGGGGTTAAAGGAAACCATTATCAGAATCTTAAAACGAAGTTTATTTATAAGTACCTTCTTAAAAAAGAAGTTCCCCGCGAATTAATTAGATAGGTTCTGTGTAGAAAGAGAGAACGCAAACAGATACATAGTCAGAAGGAACCTTATAGTTTAATGATTTCCACTTGCTGAAATATTGAAGCCCGGCCGTAGCCGGGCTTCGATCATACTGAGCTTTCCTATGTTTTTGTTTAATGCCGATTCTGTTCTTACCGTGTCTGTTCTGAATAAGTGATCATTTTGTGATCCGGTTGAACCGGTGATCCGAACAAATTCTAATCTTCCCTTTCCGGTCTCATCATCGGGAAGAGCAGTACGTCCTGAATGGAGTGCTGATTAGTCATCAGCATGCAGAGCCTGTCAATTCCAAAGCCAATGCCTGCGGTGGGTGGCATACCATATTCCAATGCCCGCAGGAAGTCGTGATCAATGTACATAGCTTCGTCATCCCCTCTTTCCATCAACTTCGCCTGCTCTTCAAAGCGCTCGCGCTGATCAACGGGATCATTCAGTTCAGAATAAGCGTTGGCAATTTCTTTACCATTGACCATCAGCTCAAAACGTTCTACCAGTCCGGCTTTTGAGCGATGCTTTTTAGTAAGCGGGCTCATTTCCACGGGATAGTCAATGATGAATGTAGGTTGAATAAAGTGATGCTCGCATTTTGCGCTGAACAGTTCATCGATGAGCTTTCCTTTTCCCATGCTTGCATCAACTTTTATATGGAGATTCTGACAAACGCTGAATAATTCTTTTTCATCCATATTACTTATGTCGATGCCGGTGTACTCTTTAATGGCATCATACATAGTTATTCTTTTGTAAGGAGCTTTAAAGTCAATTTCTCCGTTTTCGGTTTTTACGATTGTAGAACCATTTGTGGCGATGGCAACAGTTTCAAGAAGTTGTTCTGTAGTTTCCATCATCCAGAAATAATCTTTATATGCTGTATAAAATTCCAGAACAGTGAATTCAGGATTATGAGTTCTGTCCATTCCCTCATTTCTGAAATTTCTGCTGAACTCATACACCCAGTCAAAGCCACCAACGATTAGCCTTTTTAAGTATAACTCATTGGCAATACGCAGATACATAGGAATGTCGAGCGCATTGTGATGAGTTACAAATGGCCGAGCTGCAGCCCCACCCGGGATATTCTGCAGTACCGGGGTGTCTACTTCAATTGCACCTCTTTCATTCAGGAAATTGCGGATTGCGTTGACGAGCTTCGTACGTTTTACGAAAGTCTCTTTCACTTCGGGATTAATCACGAGGTCAGCATAACGCTGACGATATTTGAATTCCGGATCGGTGACTGCGTCGTAAATATTACCTTCTTCGTCTCTTTTTACAACCGGAAGCGGCTTCAGTGATTTGGAAAGTAAGGTAAAGGTATTAGCATGAACGGATATTTCGCCGGTACGGGTAATGAATACACTACCAGTCACACCGATGAAATCCCCCAGATCGATGAGACGCTTAACCACCTGGTCGAACAGAGTCTTATCGTCACCGGGACAAATATCATCTCGTCTTACGTATAACTGGATAATGCCTTTTGTATCCTGAATTTTTATGAAGAAGACCTTTCCTTTATCGTTCAAACTCATGATTCTTCCGGCTACAGCGACGTTTTCATATCTGGATTTTTCTTCTTCGGTATAGCCGGATTTAATATCTTCTGAATAATGTGTAACGGGATATAATGCGGCAGGATAGGGATCGATACCCAGATTTTGAAGTTCCTGCAACTTTTCTCTACGTATAATTTCTTGTTCTGATAATTGCATGTATTCGCCTTTAGGAGTCGCAAAATTACAAGATTAGCGGCAGAAATCAGAAATAGGGATCGAGGGACTTAAATGAGATAGGCTTTTCCAGAATTCGCACTTTAATGTGCGGGTCGAGGGCAGGTGTAGGGGGATGAAAGGCGCTCATGAGGAAATATTCTGACTGGGGAAACCAACTGTACAGATTTGGAACCTGTTCCCACCCTAAGCCGTCCGGTAAATTATTGTCTAAAAAAATGATATCGGGGCCTAATTCCTGTGCTAAGGATACTCCTTCCTTTATTGTATTTGCGGTAAACACGTCATATTGTTTTGCCTTCAAATACGTGCGAAGTAATAAGCAGAAGTCAGGCTCATCATCGATAATGAGCACTTTTTTTGTAACCATGTTATTCAAGTTCTTCCAGAATATAAAATTTAGATACCCGACTCATGTTAAACGAATTTATGCATTCTCTAGTATCATGTAGAATTTATTACGCATCCAAATGAGAATGTTTGCCTCGTTTAAAGCAGGGGCATGGTTTTTTCTTTTTCTAAATTAAATATTCGTTCACCAAAAAAACTAAATTTATGCAAGGAAATACAAAAGTTCTATTAGGTATTCTGGGAGCAGTAGTTGCAGGAGCGGCGATCGGTATGTTATTGGCGCCCGAAAAAGGAACAGATCTTAGACAAAAAATTAAAGATTCTGCAACTGGTTTGACGGACAGAATTACTGATCTGGTTGGGAAAGGAAGAAGAGCTGCTGAAGATGCCATCGGCAACGTAGGAAATGAAGTTCATAACACATTGGACAAGGCAGTACAGAAAGGAAACAGAATGAAAGAAAGCATCACGTCCTAATTTCTTTTACACTTATCAACACCGGATATTATCTCCGGTGTTGATTTCCTTAATGTTGTAAAGCTGAAAATTATTTTTTGCTACGATTCACTATCACTATTGTAATTTGTCCCGGAAATGGATATTATTCATAACCCGGTATAGAAGCAGCTCTGAACCAATAATTCTGAATTAATTCCACCACTCTTATAAGATCTTCATAACTAACTGGTTTTACAATATAAGTATTGGCACCCAGTTCATAGCATCTGCTTATTTCCAGTTCGTTTTTGGTAGTAGTAAATACTATAACCGGAATTTTTCTGAAGACCGAATGTTGTTTGATTTCTTTCAAAACTTCGCGACCGTCCTTTTTAGGCATGTTCAGATCAAGAATGATAAATCCCGGATAAACAGTATTACCACTACTTTCTTTCTCTAAACTATTCAGATACGACAGAAGTTCTACGCCGTTATCAAAAAATATCAGTTTATCGGTAAATCCCCGGTCAGCAAATGCCGTTTCAAACAGGAAGCGGTCATCAGTATCATCTTCCGCAATAAGAATGGTCCGGTAATCCATACTTGTTAATTGAAAACAAATATACCAATTGAAGAAATAAATAGTATTGATCTTCAACACGGTAGCATCAAAATTTTTAAGAAATAGGTGGAAACACTGAGGGCAGAATCCTACTCAATCGGGACCGACGGGGTATGATTTTTATATTAAAAAAGGTAAGTTTTATACTTCAATCTCTTCCGTATGCAAGGCAACCCAACTTTTTTATTAAACTTTCATACAGGCAACGCACGCGTGGCTTGCTCTCTGATGGATATAGTGTTGAATCAAATAAACACACTACAGGATTTTTGTAGTGAAATCACTGCTCTTGAAGTTCTGGTAGTACCGTCACCTCTGGGAAACGATCAGAAATCGGCTTCCATTACCGTTGAATCGAACGGCCAGGTTATTACCGTTAAAAGTCTGTCAAGGATTTGGGAAGATGCATTGATGAACGCATTTGACTCTATGGTTGAAAATTTCCGCCTTCAATCTCTGGGGGCCGGTGACAGTGAATTTACCTGAGAATCAGGATCCCCGGTTGAAAAAATCTTTACTTAATTGGCAGCCATTGTGAACAACCCAAATTGCTTACAATGGCTTTTTGATTTTCCTCTCTCTGGGGAATATTTTCCCCGCGCGCCCTCGCTCCGTAGGCGTATTACTCTTTCAATCAAATATCATATAATGGTATTATATGCATAAAACCATAATAATCAATAGTTAAAAATATTAGTTGTCCACAAGTATCCGATATGCCAAAATTGGAATCATGGTTGTATTTAGAAGAGGACAATAAATAGCCAACACATGCTTACTCAGTATCAAGCACAGAAGCAGCAACTAAAGATATTACCTCAACAGATTCAGTTATTGAGTTTATTCCATTTGAATAATCTGGAACTTGAGCAACGGATTCAGCAGGAGTTGAATGAAAATCCTCTGCTTGAGCAAACAAGCGAGCCGGGAGATGAACTTTCAGCCAGTAGCGAAGATGTGGCGGATTTTAAAGACCTTGATGAGTATGTGTACGATGATATTCCGGATTATAAACTGGAATATGGAAATTATTTTGCTTCTGAAACCATTCCCGAGAAGCCCTTGGCACAAACAGCTGATTTCAGGGAAGATGCCAAAGCCCAGTTTCGGCTGGTCAGCCATAATGAAGACGACACAGCACTTGCAGATTTCATCATTGATTGCCTGGAAAATGATGGGTTATTACAAATAGATCATCAGACCCTGGCAGATGATTATTCATTCAAGAAAGGAAAATTTGTAAATGTAGAGGATATAACGGAGATCATTAACCGAATTCAACTTCTCGATCCGGTCGGACTCGCATGCAGTAATACACGTGAATGTCTGGTTCTTCAGCTTCATCAATTAAATGGTAAACGACCTGATGTGAAAGCGGCCCTTCAGATTTTACAGTGTTTCTACAAAGATCTGATGAACAGGAATCTGGATAAAATCAAGCAGCAACTTAAGCTGGACGAGGTAGAGCTGAGAATTGTGCTGGAGCTTATTGCGGGATTGAGAATGCGGCCTGTTGCGGAGAATGCTTCTTCGGTGTTGTCTAATCCCTCCATTACGCCGGATTTCCTTTTAGTTATCGAAAACGATAGTATACATGTTTCGCTCACCAGAGAACGCTCTTCGGGGTTATATATCAGTAATTCCTGGGCATCAATGGTGGAAGACTATGATAAGAATAATAAATCGGATAAGGCCACAGCTCAATATTTACGCAACAAACTGAATGCTGCAAGGTGGTTTGTACAGGCAATACAACAGCGGGAAGCGACTATGCTACGGATAATGAATGCTATTGTTGAAATGCAATACGATTATTTTCTGGAAGGGGATATTAGTTTGCTTAAGCCGATGATTCTTAAGAATATAGCGGAAAAAGTCGGAGTAGATATTTCAACGGTATCGAGGGTGACCTGCAACAAATATGTTGACACTCCCTTTGGCACGCTGTTATTAAAAGATTTATTTACAGAAGGTATTCTGAATGCAAAAGGTGAGGTGATTAGTAATAAGGTAATTCAGCATGCAATAGAGGAAGTTATTCAGCAGGAAGACAAAAAGAAACCTTATACCGATCAGCAATTGGTGGCGATACTAGCTGAACGCGGCTTTAATATTGCCCGGCGAACCATTGCTAAATACCGTGAGCTTCTACAAATTCCCGTGGCGCAAATGCGTTGTTTCTGGGCATAAAATGGCATAAAAAAACTTAAATTTAAAGCACAATTAAACTACCTGCATGCAAAAAATACTGGTGATAGATGATGATATCGACATGTGTATTTTATTGAAAGGATTTCTTTCAAGAAACGGATACAATGTAACTGATGCCCACAGCGGCAAGAAGGCGCTGGACCAGATTGAACAAAATCAACCTGACCTGGTGATGTGCGATTTCAGGTTGGATGATATGGATGGACAGGAATTATTGTTGAAAATAAAACAAAGGTTCCCTTCTATTCAGGTTATCATCATCACCGGTTACAGCGATATCAAGACAGCTGTAGAAGTGATGAAAATGGGTGCATTCGACTATATCACCAAGCCCTTGTTGCCTGATGAGATATTAGTCACCATCAGAAAAGCCTTATCCAGTGATGCACCTGCCCCGGTCGGGCAGGCTCCTGCTCCTGCTGCTGTACGGCAGACGGAATCTCCACAGGATAATAAAATCAGAAGAGCTCCCGATGCTGATTCTGAATACATATTCGGAAATAGTCCGCAATTCAGGTCTATCATGAAACAAATTGATCTGGTAGCGCCAACAAATTTCAGTGTAATAATTTATGGCGAAAGCGGAAGCGGAAAAGAAGCCATTGCTCAAACTATACATCAACGCAGCAAAAGAAGTGATAAGCCGTTTATCGCAATTGATTGCGGAGCGATGTCGAAAGAACTGGCAGGTAGTGAGTTATTTGGTCATGAAAAAGGATCTTTCACAGGTGCACTCACGCAAAAAACAGGAAGTTTTGAACTGGCAAACGGAGGAACTATCTTTCTTGATGAAATAGCGAATCTACCTTATGATGTTCAGGTGTCTTTACTGAGAGTAGTACAGGAGAGAAAAATGAGGCGGGTCGGAGGAACGAAAGATATTGATCTGGATGTAAGGATTATAGTTGCCAGTAACGAGAAGCTCTGGAATTTCTCGCGTAACGGGCGATTCAGAGAAGATTTATATCACCGTTTCAACGAGTTTAGTATCGAAATTCCGCCATTACGCGAAAGAAAAGAAGATATTATGGTATTTGCGCGTCATTTTCTGACGCAAACGAATGCCGAACTCGGTAAAAGTGTGAAAGGCTTCTCTAATGAAGTGGAGAATATCTTCAATAGTTATGTGTGGTATGGAAATCTGCGCGAGTTAAAGAATGTGATAAAAAGGGCTACATTACTGGCTGACGGTGATTACATAGAATCAAGAGTGCTACCGTTTGAAATTTCTAATTTCAGCAAATTACAGTTTGTAGATTCAGGCAGCTACAGTCCTGCCCCGCAGGTAGGTACAGAACCTGAGTCTGAGCCGGTACCCGTGGTACCGCCATCACCTCCGGAAGTAAAACCATCCCGGCCCTTGATGTCTGATCATTCTTTAAAGAGCGCCAGCATCGATGCTGAATACGAAATGATCGTGGAAGCCCTGAAGCAGGTAAATTTCAATAAAAGTAAAGCGGCAAAATTGTTAAACATCGACAGGAAAACATTGTATAACAAAATGAAGCAGTATCAAGAGTTTAACAATATGTAAATCATGCATTCATGCCCCTATCTTCTTTAAAGCCAATCAGAGTTCTCATTGTGGATGATGACGAAGACGATTTTTTTATTACAAGCGAGTATATCAATCAGATCACGAATGCCCGATTCGAGATGGAATGGTGTTTCAAGTACAATGAAGCACTGCAGCGAATGCTCAACAAGCAGTATGATATTTATCTTGTAGATTATCGATTGGGAATTAAAACAGGGCTAGACCTACTCAAGGAAGCAATAAACAATAATGTTGAAGAGCCTATTATTCTACTCACAGGAAAAGGAAGCCAGTCAGTAGATCGCGAGGCGATGCAGGTAGGCGCTGTGGATTACCTGGTTAAAACTGAGCTCAATTCCGAAAAACTGGAAAGATGTATCCGGTACGCAATAGATCGTGCAGATGCTATTAAAGCATTAAAGGCAAAAGAGAGAAAGTACAGATCGATATTTGAGCAATCGAAGGATGCGGTATTTCTGGCAGGAAGTGATCTGGTATTCAAAGATGTAAACAATGCTACTCTCGACTTGTTAGGATGCACAACGGAAGAGGTTCTACATCACAGTTTATACGATTTTCTGACGGAGCATTCCAGCTCTGATTACGTCCGGCATAAAATGCGTGAGAATAAAGAGGTAGATGATCTGGAGATTGAATTAAGAAATAAAAAAGGAGAAACACGTTATTGTATTCTTTCTGCATCCTTCATTCCTGAAATTACCGACGTAATTTATGTTCAGGGAATTATCCACGATATTACGAATCTGAAACGGGCAGAGAAAGCTACGCTGCAGGCTGAAAAATTAGCATCTGCAGGACGTCTGGTACGAACACTGGCTCACGAAGTTCGAAACCCGCTGAACAATATCAATCTTTCAATAGAACAACTTCAGCACGCCGAAGCGGTGGACAGTGACCACGATCAATACATGGATATAATTCTGAGGAACAGCAACCGGATCAGCGCCCTGATTAATGAATTGCTTCAGTCGTCAAAACCCGCCGAAATAATAATGGAAAAGGTGAGCCTGCAGTCTGTTTTAGACGAAAGTATATCATCTGCGCTGGACAGGGTTACGTTGAAGAAAATCAATATGAAGATCCATTATCCGAATGAGGAAATATGGATTATGGCAGATCGGGAGAAACTGAAGATAGCTTTCCTGAATATTATCATAAATGCAGTTGAAGCCATGAAAGAAGGAGATGGGATGTTGAATATTCTTTTATGGGAAAGTAACGATGAGTATAGGGTTCAGATTAAAGACAATGGATCAGGTATAAGTGAAGAGAACCTTGGCAAATTATTTGAACCTTATTTCACCTCTAAGCGCAACGGCATGGGTCTTGGGCTGGCTTCAACATTAAATATACTTCGGTCACACAAAGCTACCATAGAAGTAGATTCAGAGATCGGTTCGGGAACAACCTTCACCATAAGTTTCAGCCGGATTTCATAAAGCGGGAAAAATAGAAATAAGCACCTTATATGTTCAGTTTTCATCGGCCACGTAAAGCTGAATATCACTCACTCTTCACATACAAGATGCTTATATTTTTTCGGAGGTAATTCTAGTGTTTGATTTAGATTTTAATAAGTGGGTTTAGAAACCAAACCCGATATAAAAGCTGATTACGCTGTTTTTCGAATTGTTTGTTAATCCGCCGGGAATGCTTCCTGATTTGCCGATTTCTCCCAGTCCGTAGTTATATCGTGCACCTATAGTAAAATTCTGAATATCCAACCCCAGTCCACCGCTTAAACCGATATCAAATCGGTTGAAGTTGTCGACGTCCAGTTCCATAATTTCATCCACAGTTCCGTCATTATTCATGTCTGTGATGTTTACTCCGGCAAGAAAGCCTACGTAAGGTCCAACATGAAGATTCAGATTTCTGGCCAGATTGATCACAGCAAGAACGGGAAGTTCCACGTAATGTAAGTTAAACCGATATTCACCTTCTCCGAAAACATTGTCGTATGTGAGCTTGGAACCTTTACTGCTATATAATAATTCTGGTTGAATAGATAAGCCTCTGGTTAAAGGAACTTTAGCGAGAAATCCCACATTTAATCCCAGTTTCATGTTTTCATCTCTCACATCATCGGTGTACATATTGGCCAGGTTGATACCTGCTTTAATTCCGAATTTCGAAGAAATACCAGATTCAACATTGGTTTGTTGTTCCTGTGCAAATGAACTACAAACTCCTGCTCCAAAAATGCTGAATGCCAATAACGCGCCTTTCATCTTAAATTTTCTCGTGTTCATAACTTCAATTTTAATAAGGTAAGTAGATCGTTCATTGTTTCTACCCGGATCGTTAATCTTCGGTTATATTTAAACCCATCCGGGGCTATTATCGTTAACTATAGTATAAAAGCAATTCGCGTTCCTTTGATTGACCAACTACAAAATTTGCAGGGTGCTGAAGAGCTTGAGGAGCATGTTCTACAAAAGCGATGATAATCAACAATTTTACAGGTCTAGTTTTCCTTTTTCGCCCTCTTTGAATTTTTCTCTGGTAACAACAGCCTTAATGATGCTGAATATGACACCCATTTTTGTAGTATCGGAATTCCAGAAGACAGCCTCTTCTGTTTTTACTTTCGCCAGGCAAAGATTAGGGTCATTCAGACCTTCCGGAAACCAGGCTTCGTAAACGGGATTCCATAGTTCTTTTATCTTGTTTTTATCTTCAACTATTTCGCACTGTCCCTTTACGTTGAGAAAGATGTTTTTGCCCGGATGAGAATAAATCAGGTGTACGGTATAATCTTCACTTACTTCCTCTACCTTTTTCGAATGTTCATTTGTAAAGAACCAGACGTCACCTTTGTCATCGATATCTACAGTTGCCATAGGTCTGCTTGAAAGTTCATTTTTCTCGTTGAAGGTTGTGAACATACAAATCCTGACGCCTTCTGCGAGTTCCTTAAACTTTTTTATCTCTTCATGTTGTAAATCTTTGTTTGCCATAATCGTCTGTTTTTAAAGAAATAATGGTTAAATTCCTATGCCATTATAATTAGGTGGAAATGCCCGATATTCAGGTTTAGATTTTATTCTGAGGAAAAGATTACACAGTAACGGTAAAGAAGAAGTGACGAAGCAGGATATAAGAACCGAATGGCAGGATTTTTTATCTGTATAACTGAAATTATTTTTTAATCTAAAACTGGATATCATGAGAAGTTTATTGTATTTAATAGCTGTAGTAATGATAATAGGATGGTTGCTGGGAGTATTCGTGTATAGTGCTACCGGATTGATTCACATTCTGATTGTGTTAGCAATTGTAGCATTATTACTGGGGATTATTCGCCGGGCATAGATTGAAATAACTGAAATCAGCAGTACTCAACGTGAAAGAATTATTGTTCAGGATACCAGGTTATTTAGCAACTAAGGTCTGATCAATTTATCCCACAACGAACAGGAAATCGAGGCTTTACTAAAGCCTCTTTTTTATTCTAATGGGGGAAAAGTAGAAAACCGACAGGTGTTAAACGGAGAAACCGGGCGGCTTTCAGTCGCCCGGTTCGTACTCCTCAACCGTCCGGGTATATCTTAATCAGCTCTCGCTGATACGGTGGTCTTTTTTCCGAAGCTTTCCACCGCTTTCATAAAGCGGCTGATAGAATCGTCGGCATAGGCGCCGTAGGCATCAATCAAAATGCCCTTTGCTCCATCTACTGTTTCAATTACGTACATGACCGCATTATCATCAGGGTCTGAGCTTCCTTCGAAACGGAAGAAATTGACTACCTGAACGTCTGTTGGGTAGTATAACTTGCGCGAACGGATTGATCTGATGCCTGTATCGGACGCCGTAAATCCTTCGGTGTATCCGTCTTGCAACATTCTGTTTACACAGGAAGACAGACTTTTCATATAGGGTACTTGTTCTGATTCCAACTTTTTCATTTCCCGTAGTATTTAATTGAAGCCCTGGAAACATCCTTCCGAACCGGGGCCTCGGGCGGATTTTCGTTTCCCATACATTTCTTAATAGAAATTTGTTGCCAATAGATTATGAACCGAAACTGCTCCTCTTGTACAGTATTTTCTACAATAAAAGTCTCATTATAAAAAAAATGTGGAATCAGACTGTTATCCGGGTTAACTGAATAATTCAATTCCTGACAAAACTACCTAAACGGAATCGTGAACATCGCCTGACCGCAGGAAGGGGATAACTATGTGGAAACTGTGTAACAAAGGTGAAGTTAAAAAGAAAAAGGCAGTCTGGATTTAACCGAGGCTGCCTTTACGTGTTTCAACTTGCAACTGATACCAGGTCTATCGATCTTTTCCGGTCTCAATTCACAATTCTGAACCGAATATCTATCTTTTTTGATTTTTCAGATTGTCCTGGCATTGTTGCAGCATTTCCAGATGCATTTTAACTTTAGGCAATGCATTATTGACAACAGCTCTGATTTCGGGATCAATGTTCTCGTTATCTGATGCCGACTCCAGTTTATTGATTTTTGCTTTATGCATATCAATCATTTCATTTACCCAGTCTTTGTTAAAGTCTGCTTCATTTTTTTCATTCATCTTATTCAGTTTATCCTGGTAACTCTGATTATCGTCGGATGGGAGTGAAATCGACTTTGCTGTGGCAATTGCCTTGATTTCATTGCCCATGGCCGTGTGATCGTTTTCAAGTGTTTTGGCGATTTCCACAACTTCATTGTTTCGTGATTTTTGCTGTGCCAATCTTGCCAGTTGAATCTCCTCCTGGTTGCTTGCAGTGACGTCTACCAGGAACTGTGCATTTCTTTCTGCATTTTTGTTATCGGAAAATTTTTCCTCATTTCTGTCTTCTGCGAGAGTTTTACTTTCGTTTTCGTTTGCGTTGTTGCATGACGCAAAAACGATTGCGCCTAACAAAAGATACGATGATGCTTGTTTAATCAGTTTCATATACTACCAATTTTGATTTAAAAAAAATTATTTAACTGCCTGATGCATATCTCTGTATTTCTTAATCAGATTATGCGATGTGAGTAAAGAAGATTTCTGATCTGCAATCAGTTGGCGTATTTCAGTGGGCATCTCAGCATCGCTGGAAAGAGCAGAATCATAAGCTTTTTGTGCAGCATCTTCCCCAAATTCGCAGGAGTTGAGTAATGCCTGCCTGTCTTTTCCGGTAAATACATTTTTTACGTCCATCCATGCCCGATAGATTTTTCCTGAGGCGGTTGTGCCTGTGGCAGGTTCACCACCCAAACGCAGCACTTCGTTCGACAATTCTGAAGCATATCCCAGGCTTTCTTCCTGCATTCTGGAAAAGATAGCTTTAAGATCGATATCAATATCTTTTGCCTCATCGATTGCTTTCTGATAGCCGGAAACCCTGTCATTATTAATTCTTATCAGATCGTTCAACACTTCGAGAAGTTTTTCATTCTTTTCCATATTTATTCATTTTTTAATTATCAATAGTCAGATACATAAAAATAATGTGCCTCTGTTTGGTGTCGTGTTTGATCTGATTGTGTATAAGCTTCTACAACTTTTTCTCAAATGGTACAATAACGGATTTAAAAAACCGACTGGTCTTTAAATTGAATGTATAGGGGTAATTAAAACAGGTTATTATGAGTACCGATATTAACTTGCAATTCATAAAGGAAAAGGTTTACGATCTGAGGACTGCGATATTCTTCAGCACCAGCAACAGTTTATTAAAACTCCCTGTACGAATTGTAGAAGCGCTTACTATAGATGAAGAGGGTTGTTTGTGGTTTTATATGAAGAAGCCGGTTCAGCAGGTCAGCGAATTTGACCTGATTTTTCCCGCCCGGCTTCAGTTTTATAAGAAAGGAAAATCCAGTTTTGTAGAAGTGGCCGGCAGAGGCACAATTGTTGATGCAATAGGCTGGGAACTGAAAGAGATATGTGACACAGCGGGAATCAGCGTACCATCTTCGGATGACTTACTTGTTAACATCAAAATTTCCAATGTGATATACAAAGACCTTTCGGCAAGATCAAAGGCAAAGGGAATTATGGCATGGTGGCACGATTTTTACAATTGGATATTTCCGGAAACATACACCAGAAGACCTTATATACCGGTGAACTAACCGGCTGGTCTGACGGCTCAAAATAGGTTTTAAGGGTAGGGTGCTTTTAAGCTGTGGCCATAGTGTCACAGCTTTTTTTTAACTGGTTATCATGAGTTATTTTGACACTGGAAAACTAAGACAAGCTTCTTTTATTGCCATCCTATTACTTCTCGGCTATGTATTGTTCCGGGAGCTGCAACAATTTCTTCCTGCATTTCTGGGTGCGATGACATTATTCGTTATTATGCGCAAGCATATGCGTATGCTGGTGAAGAAGAAAAAATGGAAACCCGCACGTGCTGCCGCTGTATTGATGTTGCTATCCTTTCTCATAATTTTAATCCCGATTTTTCTTGTTGTAAGCCTCATGACCGCTAAAATTTCGGAAGCAATTAATTCTTCGGACGACATGGTTTCGTCATTCACTATTTTTCTGGAGAACATTGAATCGAGGATTGGAACCGATTTTATCAACGAGGAAACAATGAAGGAATTGGGACAGCGAATTGCTCAGTTAATACCAACAGTTTTGGGAGCCACCTTCAATACCCTGACCACATTGGTCATCATGTACTTTCTGCTGTTCTACATGTTAATGAGTACCCGTACCCTCGACTACCTCGTATATAAGTTCGTTCCTGTACAGGATGATAGTAATGTGGACCGAATCAGTGATGAAGTAACTAATATGGTTATGTCGAACGCTGTAGGTATTCCACTAACCGCCTTTCTTCAGGGTGTGGTGGGATTGATAGGATATCTGATCATCGGAGTGAAAGAACCTTTCTTCTGGTTTGCGGTAACCTGTATTACTGCTATGTTGCCAATTATCGGTGCTGCTGTTGCCTATGTACCATTAACTATTATGCTATTCGTTTCGGGTCCTGCCTGGAAAGGCTTTGCCATGTTGATTTACGGTTTCGGAGTAATCGGACTGGTTGATAATATATTCCGATTTGCTCTTCAGAAACGAATCGGTAACATTCACCCGTTAATCACGATTTTCGGGGTTATTATAGGAATTGATCTCTTCGGTTTTATTGGTTTAATATTCGGACCTCTGCTGATTTCTCTGTTTATCCTGCTGGTAAAGATTTACCTGAAAGAATTCCACAAACCCCGGCAAACGCTTAAGGTTACCAAAAAGCAATAGCAGGGAACTGTCAGGTTCTTTTTTCGATCCAATTCGTATCTGGTTTTTTTAATAAGAACTACTTATTTCTCTTAAAAATGCCAATAAGGTAGTTTTTAACGGTTTCTTAGGTAGATACCCTTATTTGGTTAAAAAACTATCAAATAATTGAAACTTAACTTCTTCCGGCATAATATTTTCGCTACACCAGCGTTCTATTTATTACCTATAAAAACCAGTTGATTTTTAAAATGAACCGTACCTTTTTAAATCCACTTATCCTATTGTGCCTGATAGTGTCGGTACTGCTTCTTTCTCCGATACTATCATCGGGAATCAAGCACAATTATAAATATCATATTCTTTATCCTTCTGCAGAAAAAAACAGCTATTTAACTGATATAACCTCCCTGAGTTATAATACTATCGCGGATAATGTTTCCGGTTTAAATACTATCCCGGTAGAAAGTTCCGTTAATGCGGATAATGAAAGCGGCAATAACCCGGCTGCAGTTATCTATGAAACTCTGAAACTTGACGAAGCCGGTATGTCACCCGAGGTGTTGGAGTATGCCATAAAGGGATACGAGAAACTATTAAAAGAGGGTGCGATTGAGCGCGAAGGAATTATCTCTATCTGCGATTTTAGTCAGTCGTCGAGACAAAAGCGGCTATATGTGATAGACATTCTCAACCAGAAATTACTGATGAATACCTATGTTGCTCACGGAAAGAATTCCGGCCTCGAGTATGCAAAATCATTCTCCAATAAACCTGAGTCGCATCAGAGTAGTCTGGGATTCTATGTAACTTCCAGTAATTATAACGGTGCACACGGACTATCGCTACGTGTGAAAGGGATGGAGAAAGGTATAAATGATAAAGCGTGGGACAGGGCGATAGTAATTCACGGAGCTGACTATGTGAATCCGCAGTTTGCAAAAACTAAAGGTTATATGGGTAGAAGTTTTGGCTGCCCCGCAGTTTCATTCAAAGATCATAAACAACTTATAAATACAATTAAAAACGGCACTTGCCTGTTTATATATCATCCGACAGATAAATACCTGAATCAATCGAAGATTATCAATAGCTAACTTGGACGTAGATCGATGGTTTGGACAAAAAGAAGCTCAATCGTACCCTATGATTGGGCTTTCTTCTTTTAAAACAACCTAGAATCGATTCAGAGGCTTAGAGATTGGTGAAGTGGTTCGCCTGATTAATTTGCTAACCAGGCTGCAGCAACCTGACAAAGAATTCCAACGGTGTACCCGGTATAAATTTCAAAGTAAGTGTGGTCTGATACAAGTAGTCGGGCTGTCCCTACCAATCCAGCTATAAATATAGCTATAGCCAGATACGCTCCCATAGCACCGGAATCTGCAAATGCCAGAAATAGCAGGAAAGCGGCCATCCCTCCGAGGGCTGTAGTATGCATGCTGATTTTTACGAAAATATTAGCCATCCATGCCCCACAGATAGAAAGAAATGCACCGAAGATAAACTGTACAAAAATAGCTGGGATATCTGTCTGATTTTTAAATACCTGCCATGCCCAGAAGTAAAAAATTAGACTGGCAGCATATGGTATAATCCGGTCACGCTGAGTTTTAAGAAAAATGTTTTTTGAAAATTTCAACCGCCATAGCAGAAAAACAACCAGGGCAGGGAAGAAGCACAAATTAATAAATACAGTTACTAAAATTCTGAAATGAGCCCTGCTGTCAAATCCGGAAAAATAGTAGGGATATACATACAACACAAATGCTGTTACATATAATGGAATAAACAAGGGGTGGAAAACATAAGATAGTAAATTTGCCACTGCTTTTAACACGGCCGGTACTTGCCAGTTCAGCTGACGGGATGCTTCAGATGCACCAGGATTCTGCATATTATAATTCTTTTCTAAGTCTGGCTACGGGAATATTCAGTTGTTCCCGGTATTTAGCCACTGTTCTTCTCGCAATATTATATCCTTTTTGCTGAAGCAGATCAGTTAATTTTTCATCACTTAATGGCTTGCGTTTGTCTTCAGCTTCAACCAGATCACTCAGAATTTTTTTCACTTCCCGGGTAGATACTTCTTCACCACTGTCTGTACTTAGAGATTCGCTGAAAAAGAATTTTAACCGATATGTGCCAAATTCAGTTTGTACAAATTTGCTGTTAGCAACCCGACTTACGGTTGATATATCCAGGCCTGTTTTCTCAGCAATATCTTTAAGGATCATCGGGCGAAGGGTGGTTTCATCTCCGGTGAGGAAAAATTCCTTCTGATATTCCATAATTGTTTGCATGGTGGATATCAGGGTATGTTGCCTTTGTTTGATGGCGTCTATAAACCATTTTGCAGCATCGATTTTCTGCTTGATGAAAATTACAGCTTCTTTCTGCCGGCGATCTTTTTTTGCACCCCTGTCATATTCCTTCAGCATTTCACGAT
>DATCKB010000308.1:0-3170 GCA_036562505.1 Parasegetibacter sp.
ACCTTAGACTGGTTCAGCTCGGATAGTCGATTTCACTTATTATACCCGGAACCGGTAAGAGAGCTCGCGATGCGTCACTGGACACCACTTGAAGTGGCTAAGAAATCTGCCGGTTTTCTAAGTATGGAGAAAGGTTCAAAAATACTGGATATCGGAAGCGGGTCGGGTAAGTTTTGCCTGATCGCAGCCCGGTTTCAACCTGAATGTTATTTTACCGGAGTTGAACAGAGAAAGGAATTGATTGATGTTTCCAATGAAACTAAAGCCAAACTCGGGTTAACCAACGTTAATTTTATACATGATAATTTTACCAATCTCGATTTCAGCAATTACAACCACTTTTATTTCTATAATTCCTTCTACGAAAATCTGGATGGAATGCCAAGTATAGATAAATCGGTTCCACTCTCAGAAGACCTATACCATATGTATAACCGAAAATTGTACAGAAAACTCAGCAGTGTTCCCTCGGGAACCAGACTGGTTACTTATCACAGTGCTGAAAAAGAAATACCATCAGGCTTTCTTGAGGTGAATGCCGATGAAAATAACATGCTCAAATTCTGGATTAAACTGTAAAAAAAGCCCCGGTTATAAAACCAGGGCCGTTTTAACTAAGCACCAAAACTACTGCGTTTATTGTCGACCGCCACCACCTGGTCTGCGGCCACCACCGCCTCCACGCATAGCGGCTTCCATTTCTTTAAGTTTCTTAAACTGATCTTCAGAAAGAACTGTCTTCACTTTCTCATCTCTTCCCGCTGTGATTTTCTCCATTTTTTCAGGACTTGGACGTTCGCCCTGAGGAAGACCTTCACGCATCTTGCTCATTTCTTTGTAGTAATCTGCATAAATTGCAGTCATCTTCTCCTGTTGCTCTTTATTCAGTTTCAACTCTGGAGTCATTCTCTCAATAGTCATTTTTGCTCTTTCTTCAGGAGTTCTGTTTTGTCCGCCTCCGGGAGGTTGAGCATTTACTGAAAACGCAGCCAGGAAGAAAAGTACAGTAAATAAAAGATTTCTCATTTTCATCTTTGTAAATTTGATTGTTGATTTTGACGTTGTCTTTTAATCAGATGCCATTTTCAAAAAAAACCTGCTTATTGGGTGTTAATATTTTTTGATTGATTTACCTGACGCAGGCTATCCTCTTTTTTCTGTTGTGCAGTCCTTCTTACCGGTACTACCATCCTGGAAATTACATTCTCGATGAATTTTTCAAATTTCGGCTGCTGCTCAGGTGTGCAGAGAGCTTTAATATCCCGGAAATGTTGAAATGTCTGCAAATTTACCTGATTTTCCGCTTCCGCTACCTTTGCAGCCGTAGCCTGTAACAAGGAATCGGATATCTCGGGCAGCGACAACAAACGGTAAAAACTATCTTTTGAAGCACGGATTTTCTCAATAATCGGCCTCATTTTGGTCGAATGATCTTCCCTTAAAGCCTGATACTGCTCCAGTTGCTCTTTTGAAAACCCGACCTCTTTCTCCAGAATCATCACAGTACGACTTTGGTAAGTTTGGGTTTGACCACTCCGATTTTCCCTTTTAGGGGGATCTTTTTTCTTTACCAGCATGGCCAGCATGGCAATATTGGTCACAAGAAGAACGCCGATTATAAAAACCAGCCATTTATATCTTGAAGTACTGTTCATTAAAATTATTTGATTTCGTAATCGTAGTAGGTATTTACCGCCAGGTTATAGTCTTCGGCAAACTCTTGTTGAATCTGATGCTCTGCGGTCTGGCTTTCCTCCTCACCCGACACCCAGGCCAGAATTGATCCGTTCAGTGCCAGAATAACGCATAATCCCAAAAACGCTACCGACGGCTTGCTGATTAACTGGAGAATTTTCTCCCAAATGCTTTCCTCGTCCTTATTCAGACGAGCATAAATCCGGGTGAACAAATAAGGAGCAGCCTTTGCTCTCTCCACACCATCCAGACTCTTCAAAGCAGCTTCAATTTTTTGTTGTTTCTCTGTGTGTGCTTTCATAACATTATTTTAGACGCCCAATCGGGGGAAAACTTTCTTTTTTTACTAACTCTTTGAATAATATTCCTCCAACCACTTTCTCAGATTTGCTTTGGCCCTGTGCATCAGCGATTCTACAGCCGAAACACTAAGCTTCATCACTTCACTGATTTCCTGATAGGATAACCCTTCAAGTTTATGTAAAGTAAATGCAATTCGTTGATTATCAGAAAGTTTATTCAATGCTCTGAATAATACAGCGGCTGATTCTTTCTGGTCCAGTTTAACCCCGGGATGATTAAAATCAGCTGGCTGCTCCGTAAGTTCTCCCTCCTCTCCGAACAAACTTTTTACAAACGCAAAGCGCTTTTTCCGCTTTTTCCGCCTGATATGGTCCATGGCTTTCGATAAAGTAATACGGTAAAGCCAGGTAGAAAGCTTAGAGTCGCCCTTAAAAGAGTGAATCGACTGGAAGACCTGTACAAACACCTCCTGGGTCACATCTTCCGCATCTTCCGCGTTCTGCAATATACCTAAACTGGTATTATACACCATATCCTGCCAGGTTTCCACAAATGATTTATATGCGGAAGTGTCCCCCTCTTTAAGTTGTTCAATGAATATCCAATCGTTCAAAGTTGCAAATTTTGCTGTTATACCTTAGGGGTCAGGCATCTACCGTTCAAGATATAGAATCCGAAACAGATTCCCAAATAACACTCTCAATAAGCCTGTTAGTCAGCATAATCTGACGTTTTGTTTGATTTTGTCTTGCGCCTGCTCATTCAAAGGTCTTATTTTCCTTATTATAAACTTGTTAAAGGCTGTTAACCTGGTTTAAAAGGACCTTATTTTCTATACCAAAACCAACAAACGGTGGGACAAAAGGCATAAAAATTCCCGGTTTGGCTATGGAGTAAGCTTGATTCCTATCAGACCGGCTGATTCATAATCTCATTAATTGCACTTATAGAATTATATTTGCAGTCCTTCAAAATTTTAGAATGTATGGAATACGGAAAAATTATTGCCGTTACCGGGTTACCTGGTTTATTCGAATTAATTAGTAGTAAGAGCGACGGCGCTATTGTGCGTTCATTAGATGATAAAAGCACCAGGTTTGTTGCTTCGCGGGTTCATAACTTCTCCCATTTGGAAAGTATCGAGGTTTTTACCACCGGCGATAATGTGAATC
>DATCKB010000323.1:0-3190 GCA_036562505.1 Parasegetibacter sp.
CGCAAGGTGATGGTAGTAATTCTACCGAGGCTCCGGCACCGACCGAGGATCAGAAAGTGGATTACGAATCCTGGTTGCAGGAGGTTACTGGTGGCAAGGTCAAAACTCCTGATGAATTAAAGTCATTACTGGAGGCACCATCTAATCCCCCCGAGTTGGAGTTCGCAAACGATGAGAGCAAGCAGTTGTTTGAACTGCTGAAAGAAGGTAAGACGAAGGAGGTCATTGAGTATTACCAATTGCAGGAATACCTCTCGGGCGTTGATAAGATGAGCGACGAGGAAGTACTGTATGCTAGTCTGCAATTTAAGGATCCGCAGGCCAGCGAGAAGGATATTCAGACGGATATGGAGCTTCTGGTAGGCAAAAAGCCGAACAAGGATGCGTATGACGATGACCAGGATGGCAAGGAGATGTATGAGGATGATATGAGGGCTTGGAATCGTCGCATAAGGATGCAGGCGGTGGATGCAAAAAAATATCTTGAAAGTTTGAAAAAAGATATTAAATTGCCTGAGATTCCAAAGCAAGAAAAGCAGCCTGAATTCAAGGGATTCACACAAGAAGAACTTGATAAAGATAAGGATGAATTTTCTGGCGAGGTTAGGGAAGCGGTTTCTTCTGCACTGAGTTCTTTCAAGTCTATAAGCATACCTGTAGTGGATAAAGATCAGGGGATTGATTTTGTCCATGAAATTACGCTTACAGATCAGGACCGTGCTGCATTGGCAAGCGAATTCTCTGATTACATAGAAAATTTCGACAATCGTTATTCCCAGGGAGGGAAGTATGATGGTCAAAAACTGGCGAGAGATCGTTTTGTAGCTGACAATTTTGAGAAACTAATTGCTTCCGCTGTAAAGTCTGCTTACTCCAAAGGCCGTTTATCGGTTCTCAGCAACGCAGCGAACTCCAGCCTTCGTCCGGAAAATATCTCCGCTGACCCGTTGAGAGATCAGTATCTATCTCAGGGACGTGCGTTCATACGGAGTTAATTTATTTCTAAACTACTAAACCGACTTAAAAATGTCAATACATCAACCTGCCCAACCGACAGGTGTTGTCGTACCTAACGGCACAAATTTGGCGTTCCTTTCTGCCCTGGGCATTCAGGATCGTTCTTTCGATAAGGAACTCATGGAAGTATATGGACCGGAAAACTATTGTTTCTTTACCGAAAAAATGGGTAAGTTCCGTGTTACTGAAAATGAGGAGTTCTATCACTACGAAGCAAATAAGAGTTTTCCATCTGTGCAGGTGGCTTCTGGCGGATCTGGCACACCCGGCGCTAACGCAACTATTGTTATCGCGGCGGCTTCCCATACAAATGGCGGCACTCAATCTCCGCTTCGTGTAGGAGAAGTTGTTGAAATCATGGCAAGTGGCATCATGGGTAAGATCACTCAGGTGAACAAAACAACCCCCAATGCACACACCGCCACCATTGCTCCGCTTCTGGCTACCGACGCATTCAACCCCAGCGCAAACGACTACCTGCTGTTTAAAGGCTTGCAGGATGAGGGCGAAGCGTCTGACACCCGCGAAGGTATTTCCGATATTACCCGCAAGGTGACCAACACTATCACTGAGTTCCGCGAGGACTTCACCATCACTGATAAGGCTTCTATGGAGCGCATCGAGTGGTCTTTCGGTGGCCGTAGTTACTACAAGTATCGCGGTACCAAACAGACCGAAAAGCGTTTCCTTGGGTCTATGGAGGACAAACTGGTATTTGGTACTCCGGTAACAAACACCAACATCGCCAATGGTACTAAAGGAACCAAAGGGATGCTCAGCCAGGTTGGTTCTGGTGGTTCAACGCTGGACTACGCTGCTGGAGCTTTGGATATTGCTGATTTTCAGGCAATGATTCGTATTTTCGATCAGAATGGTGCGCCTGCTGAGGTTCACATGCTGAACGATCAGTACCAGTTCCAGGAAATCCAGGATGCTCTGTTTGCGAAATATCAGAACGGTTCTATCCTGTGGGATTCTGTTGGTGGTAAAGAGGCTGCTGCGAAGTATGGCTTCAAGTCGCTGCAAATTGAAAACTACACTTTCCACTGGAAGAAATATGCTCCGTTTAGCCCGGCATGGAAATATGGTGTACTGGCTACCCAAGCCCGTTACCACAACTTCGGTGTGGCTATCCCTCAGGGTCAGCATACCGACCCCCGCACTGGAGATGTTGGCCCGACTCTGGAAATTCGCTACCAGAATGTTCCTGGTCATGGGTCAATCTATGCGTGGGATCACGGTGGTCTTTCTTCCAAGGGAACCAACGGCAAACTCAGCGTAACAAATTCCTTCGCAGCATACCGTGGTTTGCAGCTTAAAGCGGCTAACCAGTGCGTTATCCTGCAAGGGTCATAAGGCTATCTCCTGTTCTCTGCATGTGTATCGGGCCGGTTTCGGCCGGCCCTTTTACGCATGTTTTTATAAATACAATTTTTACACATGGCAACAGAAACAGCAAAAGCGAAAGGTAACGAAAAAAAAAGATTGATTGACGAGATTGATCTCGATCAGAAAAGAACGCTGGTATTCAAACTGGCGAGAACCGTTCCTCCGCGTGGCCGGAGTGATAAAGGTGACTGGGATCAGCCGTACCAGCCTATATACCAGGTAAAAAACCCCTGCCTCGTCTATGATGAGGCAACCGGACGTGAACGTTGGCTTCGTTTATTGAAGGGGCATAGCTCTATCTGGCGTGATGAGCAGGAGCAGGATAAGACGCTTACCCAGCGTGAAATTTCTGCGCTTATCGTAAAGCCGACGTTTTACAGCGGCGTGTTACAGGCTAAACTCCCGGTTGATAAGGCGTTGGTTAGATTCCTGATGAACCACGATGATTTTTCAGAAAAAGAAAACCGTATTGGGAACCGTCCAGCAGTGTTTACCCTGCTGAATAAGGAGAAGGAAGGTAAAACAAACATTGATTTCCTTCGCAAGCGCAAGGAGGCTACTGATGCCGCACTGATGGCTCCTAAAGACGATATGCTGGCGCATTGTGCGTATCTGAATATTGCTACGGTGGATGAATTCGGCCAGGATTATTCCGAGGATTACATCCGCACTCAGTATGTAGCTGCTTCGGAGGCAAAACCGATCGACTTCCTGAATACGTTTAAAAGCGCTACACTGAAAACATTCCAGGCGGTACGCGCGGCAATCAATTCAGGCATTATTG
>DATCKB010000336.1:0-1993 GCA_036562505.1 Parasegetibacter sp.
AAATACCAAATACCCGCAGCTATCAATGAAATTATTACAAGTAAAAATAGTGGTGGTCTTAATGTAGTGAATCCAAAAAATGCTTTGTTGAAGTTGAAAGTTTTTAAACCATAAGCCAGCAAGGCTAAATTTATTTTAAAATATTTGAAGTAGGTATGAATCCAACGGGTACGTTGCCTTTCCAAAGCCTGTCCCTCATCTACCTTTTCATCATATACGATAGCCTCCCTTGCAAATGCAAGTTGGGGAATTGTTCTAATCACATCAGCCTGCAATTTTTTGTCGAACCCCCCCAGATTATCTTTATACATGACTTCGTGGTACAAGGAAGTTTTCAGAGAAATTCCCAAACCCAGAATACTGGACGAGAGACCCAGTTCCATCTTCGAAGATCTTTCTACGAATGTATTGTATATGTGTCCGATCGAATCCAGCTTCGCGTAAACGGTGGAAGTATTTTTAGAAAGCATGTGCGTTTGCACAGCCATAAATCCTCTCCGGTAATATTCGTTCAGGTAGTAGAAATAGGAAGGATGCAGCAGGTTATCCGAATCAAAAATTACCATTACATCGTGTTCCTTCCTGAAGCTGTCTACCGCAAGTTGAATAGACTTTATTTTTGAGTGAAGTGCTTTTTGCGGTTTCAGCAAAACAACACGGGGATCGTCAACATCGAGTGTAAAATCCGGACAGTCGTCGGCAACTACATACAGCGTGAAATTTCCGTAACGCTGTTTCTGGCAGGAATCAATTAATGGCAGAATAAAACGGGTGTCCTGATGTGCAGTTACTATTGCTGCAAAATCAAAATCACGATCATACTGAACCGGATACTTCCTCAGCGTATCGCGATGTTTACGACCACGCAAAAAATGAAGCAGGAGTAATATCATGGGCAGTACCAGATAAAACAGCCAAATTCCCTGCACTAACCATAATATGATTTCCCCCAATTGAGACAGCCAGTTCATTTTGGTATATTAGGTTTTTTCCCAAACAGTCACAAAGCCACCGGTGAAACTATAGGGAAGTTTTTCTGCTATTGCGCAGTCAAGTTTCTGTAATGCTTTGACTCGTTTGGTAACTAAAGAGAAAGGAAAAACGTCTTCCACGAAGTTCGTTTTTCCAAATTTTACAATTTTGAATTTATGTTTCCTTGCAAGCTCAATTAGATCCTTTCTGGTGAAAAACTGAATATGGGTCAGATCATCTGCGTCAGACTGCACAGTAGTTCCTTTATAGCCTAATAATTTTTTTGTTCCCTGCACAAATTTCCAGAGAAAGTTATTCTTCTCTTTCATTTTAATTACCGGCTTGGTAACAAATCTTTCTCTCGGACCTTTTCCGTTGGGCACTGTAACTATTAATATTCCCGAAGGAGTGAGTGAATCATATAAAACATTCAGAAGTTTTCCCGGATCGTTCAGATGTTCCAGAACCTCACTGCAGATTACTGCATGATACCGGTGCCCGTCGGCAACCAGCTGTTCAGCACTCACCACTTCAAAACTAACATTAGGAAATCGGTTTAGTTCCTTCGCTTTTGCTATTGCTTTTTCACTTATATCGATACCTTTTACTTTAAATCCCTTTTCCCCCAGACTTCTTGAAATAACTCCGTTTCCACAGCCTACATCAAGCACTTCAGCTCCGGCGGGAAGCTTTTCTTTCAGTACATCAATAATAAACTGCAGACGCTTTATATCTGCTATTCTGACAAATTCCATCGGGGTTAATTTAAGTGTTTTGAATTAGTTAGTTGGAAATAAACTCTTTCAATATGTCTGGTCATTTCGGATGCGGTAAATTTATCCTTCACCGTTTGAATTGCATTAGCCCCGAATTCTTTCCGCTTCAGATCGTTATGACACAATTCAAGTATTTCATTATGCAGCCGCGTTTCCAGTTCCGTCACAGGAATCATGATTCCATTATAGCCACTTTTTACAATCTCCTTTGTACCGTCAACCTCTGATGCAATAACCGCCTTGCC
>DATCKB010000344.1:0-14897 GCA_036562505.1 Parasegetibacter sp.
GTGTGGCCATAGTATTAAACGCAACGGTGGAATTACTGTTATTTAGCTCTGCAGGATTTGAAGCATTATACACCAGTTGATTTCCTGCAACAATTACGCTAGTTCCTTGTTCAGTTGTTATGGTACCGTTTCCAAACTCATCGAGAACAATTGTTCGTCCGTCAGACAGGGTTAAGATTGCCCCTTCCTTGCCGGGCTCAATTCCCGCTATAACGGAGTTGGGATTTACATGGTCTGACTGCTTACGGAAAATCAGATCTCCAAAATATACGATTGCAGCTAACGCTACAGCAGCAGCTACCCAGGTCCATCGGCCGAAGCCTGTCATTCTCCGAACTTTACCATTTGCCTGCTCCTCAATCAGCGGGCGCAGTAAATGAAAACGTTCTGTGAAATCGGTTCCCTCCGCTGAAATTTCTCCTTTATAGGCCATTTCCTGATAGCACACATTCATCCATTCCTCAGCCTGTTCCCTCGGAGCGGTTTTCAAAAAATCCAGTGCCTCGGCAAGTTCGCTTTCTGTGTGTTCTTTCCTGCCAACCTTGCGGGCGATAGCCAGCGCTTCTTCAAATTGCATAAAATCTGGGTTGTTCAAAAGGAAGACGTTTCGCGGTTCTTAAAGAGGAACTAAATCAGAAACTTTTTTAAAAAAATTCCAACCCTTTAATTTCGAAAAACCGTAAAACGCTGAGCGGAAGAAACTGCCCGGGCTTGACGATTGAGGTACACTAAATCAAAATATGCGGTAGAGCGCAAAAGCTTCGAGTAACATTACCATCATTGATCCGTGCTTTCTGAGGTATTCGCGGATGGAACGACCTGCCAGGTAAAGCCGTTTCTTCACAGTTTCTCTGGGAATCCTGAGAATACCGGAAATCTCATCAATCGATAATTCCTGTTGTGAACTGAGCAGAAATGCGTTCTTTAATTTAGGAGAAAGCTGATTTATAGCGGTAACGACCTGAGCCTGATATTCTTTTTCCAGGGCGGATTCGAAGGGGGTTAGAGGTCCATCTGGCGTTATCTGCCGGAAATGGCTCAAAACCTTTTGTCGGCTGTCTTCTTTTCTGATCTGATCCAGAAACCGGTTTCTGACCATTCTGAACAAATACTGCTCAACTGATCGGATTAACGGAAGTTGTCCGCGCTTCTCCCAGACCGCGAGAAATATATCCTGCAGAATGTCTTCGGTATTCTGTTTGTTATTTCCGGTGAGCCGCATCAGAAAGGTGTAGAGTCTGGGAAAATATTCCCTGACCAAATGATTATAAGCCTGCCAATCGCCATCGGCGATCTCCTTTAGCAGCACATTTTCTGTAATATGACCTTCTCTCTGCAAGTCAGTTAGTGGATTAGCCTGCTAAATTATCGAAAATCACGCTGATATTATGAAACCAACAGAACCCTGTTGCTGGTTTGTAGGTGCAAAATGGCGTTTAAACATAAATTATTACTTATCTATTACAAAAAGTGCGATACCGGCCTGAATATTTGTCGGAAATTTGTTGAATCAGACAACTAGTTAAATTGACACGCTATGTTCTTTCAACACGTTTATGATAAAAGTTTAGCTCAGGGAAGCTACCTTATCGGATGTCAGGCCACCGGCGAAGCTATCGTTATCGATGCACAAAGAGATACTGATATCTACCTGGAAATCGCAAAACAAAACAACCTGAAAATTACTCATATTGCGGAAACGCATATTCATGCAGACTTCCTCTGCGGTTCGCGGGAACTTGCTGCTGTTACCGGTGCCGAACTTTATCTTTCGGATGAAGGGGGCCCCGACTGGCAGTACGAGTTTCCACACGTAGGCCTGAAAGACGGAAGTGTAATTAAAGTCGGAAATCTCAGCCTCAAAGTAATTCATACACCCGGACATACTCCTGAAAGTATCAGCTTTCTGCTGACCGACCATCCGGCTTCTGATCAGCCGGTGATGCTGTTTACCGGAGATTTTGTTTTTGTGGGAGATATTGGTCGTCCAGACCTGCTCGAGAAAGCAGCGGGTTTAATTGGTACTAAAGAAGCTGGTGCAAAACAAATGTATCAGTCGCTCAAAAAATTTGCTGAGCTTCCTGACTATGTACAGGTATGGCCGGCTCACGGTGCAGGCTCTGCCTGTGGTAAAGCTCTCGGTGCAGTTTATAGCTCTACAGTGGGTTACGAAAAAATACGCAACTGGGCATTCAGGTTTAACGATGACGCAGCATTCAGTAATGAATTGCTTGCAGATCAGCCCGAACCTCCTAAATATTTTGCGATGATGAAATACCTCAATAAGGTAAAAAGACCTTTGTTAATTGAGGTTCCGAAACATCCTAAACTAACCAGAGATCAGTTCTTGTCTGCCTACAAAAAAGGTATAAAAGTTATAGATACCCGAAATAAAATTGAATTTGCAAAAGGATTTATTCCCGGAAGTATCAATATTCAGAATAATAACTCACTGGCAACCTGGTGTGGATGGGTATTGAATTATCAGGAGCAATTCATGCTGGTAGCTGACGAAAGTCAGATGGAAAATATAACCCGTAAGCTCATGCGCATCGGTATGGACAATATCTACGGTTTTATCTCAGATGTAGATGAGTTGGGAATAGAATTGCAGAAAGCGGATAATATTACTCTTGAAGAATTCAAATCTTATATTGGTAAGCCTGATGTCCAGATTGTAGATGTCAGAAACCTTTCTGAATACAAAGCCGGAAGGGTGGAAGGCGCTGATCACGTGTTTGTGGGAACGCTTCAGGATAATCTTGATAAGATCAGCAAAGACAAACAAGTGGTAATTCACTGCCAGGCTGGTGATCGTTCTTCTATAGCCTACTCTATTCTTGCTAAAAATGGCTTTACAAAAGTGAAGAACTATTCTGGTGGTATGAAAGAATGGAAGGAAAGAGGAGAACCAGTAGTTAAGAGTTAAGAACTGCAGTTTTTCGTTTATTCTTTCTGAATCATAAAAAAATCCTGCTCAGGAATATCCTGAGCAGGATTTTTACTATTGTGAATCAACTGATGGCGGAAACAAAATCTAATTGGTTTCTGAAACCACCCTGATCAGCTGTAATTATTCTTCCGCGTAGGAACTTACCGGTTCACAGGTACAGATGAGGTTTCTGTCGCCATGCGTATTGTTCACTCTTGCCACTGAAGGCCAGAACTTGTTCTTCATTACATAAGGAAGCGGAAATGCAGCTTCGGTACGACTATATGGCAGGTTCCATTCATCAGAACAGATTACAGCCTGAGTATGCGGTGCATTCTTCAGTACGTTGTTCTTCCTGTCGGCTTTACCTTCCTCGATGGCAGCGATTTCCTTTCTGATGTTTAATAATGCATCACAGAATCTGTCGAGTTCCGCGAGATCCTCACTTTCAGTAGGTTCAATCATGATGGTGCCGGGTACCGGGAAGCTCATGGTAGGAGCGTGGAATCCGTAATCCATCAATCGTTTAGCCACGTCTTCAGCTTCAATCTCTACAGACTTTTTAAACGGTCTGAGATCAGCAATGAATTCATGCGCACAGGTTCCATTGGTTCCGAGATAAAGAATATCATAGCTTCCTTCCATTCTGGCGCGCATATAGTTAGCATTCAGAATAGCGTATTCGGTAGCTTTCTTCACTCCATCCGGACCTAACAGTCTGATATAACCGTAGGAAATCAGCAAAATGCTTGCACTGCCATAAGGAGCTGCAGACACTGCGTTGTTTTTTATTTTACCGCTGACAGACTGATGACCGGGCAGATATGGTGCAAGGTGTGATTTAACACAAATAGGTCCCATTCCAGGGCCGCCACCACCGTGTGGGATAGCGAAGGTTTTATGCAGGTTAAGGTGGCAAACATCAGCTCCTATCAGCCCGGGAGCAGTTAATCCCACCTGAGCATTCATGTTAGCTCCATCCATATATACCTGTCCGCCATACTGATGAATAATATCAGTAATTTCTTTAACTGATTCTTCAAATATGCCATAAGTACTTGGGTAGGTGATCATGATACCAGCCAGTTCGTTGGCATGCTTTGCTGCTTTTTCTTTAAGATCATCTACATCGATATATCCGTTTTCCAGCGCTTTAACCACTACCACTTTCATACCAGCCATAACAGCGGATGCAGGGTTGGTGCCGTGAGCTGAAATCGGAATCAGCATGATATTTCTGTGTGCTTCACCGTTAGCCTCATGGTAACCACGGATAGTCAGCAATCCTGCATATTCGCCCTGAGCACCACTATTCGGTTGCAGGCTGCAGGCGTCGAAAGCTGTAATCTCGCAAAGATATTTGCTGAGCTCTGAAGCGATGGTCTGATAACCTTTAGTCTGATCCTGCGGAGCAAACGGGTGCAGTCTTGAATAGTGCGTCCAGCTTACCGGAATCATCTCTGTAGCAGCGTTCAGTTTCATCGTACAGCTTCCCAGAGAAATCATGCTGGTATTCAGAGAAAGGTCTTTGTTTTCCAGTTCCTTGATATACCGCATCATCTTGGTTTCACTGTGGTAAGTGTTAAATACCGGATGAGTAAGGAACTCGGAAGTGCGGGTTAAAGAAGTAGGTATATTGGTAAGAGCAGTATCGTGATTGATTTCGAAGCTGGTAGTTGAACTTTCGCCAAATACTCCGATGATATCCAGCACATCGCTTACCGTGGTGGTTTCATCCAGCGAAATGCTGATGAGGTTGTCTCCGCGGTAATAGAAATTCATTTCGGCAAACTCTGCTCTTTCTCTGATTACGTTAACATTGTTCACTTTAACGGTGATGGTATCAAAGTAAGCATCGCTTACCAGTTCAAAGCCCTGTGATTTCAGTTCATTGCCAAGCGACTGCGTCAGCAATGCAATGCGTTTAGCAATCTGGATTAACCCATCCGGACCATGATACACCGCATACATTGCAGCCATATTAGCCAGCAATGCCTGGGCAGTACAGATATTAGAAGTTGCTTTTTCTCTCTTAATGTGTTGTTCACGGGTCTGGAGCGCCATACGCAATGCCCTGTTACCCTGTGCATCGATACTGATACCGATAATTCGTCCCGGAATGCTTCTCTTGAAATCATCCTTTACTGCGAAGAACGCAGCGTGAGGCCCGCCGAATCCCATTGGAACACCAAATCTTTGCGCAGAACCGCAGGCTACATCCGCTCCCAGTTCGCCCGGAGAAGTTAATAATGTAAGTGCCAGCAGGTCAGTTGCCATCGCAACATAAGCGCCTAGTTCGTGAACCTTTTTAATGAAGGAACGATAATCTTCTACAGAACCGTTACTTGCCGGATACTGAACCAGTGCACCGAAATAGGATTCATCAAGTGTTGCGGTTTTATAATCACCGAGCACAACTTCAATACCTACCGGTATAGCGCGTGTATATAAAATATCTATAGTTTGCGGGAAGGTGTTCTCATCTACGAAGAATTTAGGGCGGGTAATATTTTCCGCTTTATTCAGTGAGTTGAAGAACATGGTCATAGCCTCGGCTGCTGCAGTTCCTTCATCAAGAAGAGAAGCGTTTGCAATAGGCAACCCGGTTAAATCGCTTACCATAGTCTGGAAGTTCAGTAGACTCTCCAGACGACCCTGAGAAATTTCAGCCTGATAGGGAGTATATTGGGTGTACCACCCCGGATTCTCAAAAATATTCCGGAGAATAACAGACGGGGTTATGGTATCATAATAACCCTGACCGATATAGCTTCTGAAAATCTTGTTCTGCAGTGAAATCTCTTTAACATGGCTGAGATATTCACTTTCGCTCATTGCCTGAGGCAGATTTAGCGGGTGTTGCATACGAATTGCTGCGGGAACGGTTTTGTCAACCAGTTCATCAATGGAAGCAACTCCTATCTTCTGAAGCATCTTTTGCGTTTCGGCGGCATTCGGACCAATATGTCTGCGGCTGAACTCTGAGGATTGATGTTCGAAAATGTTCATATGAATTTTCCTGATTTTAAGCGATTTAAATCCTGAATGCTAAGCCCTCTAACGGATTTTATAATTCAGGCGCTGCAAAGTTACTTTCTTTAATCAGTATAACTGTGGTTTTTTTAATGACACAATTCACGGTTCCTATGGAACTTTATAAACCTTCGTATCTTGCAGTACACTATGGAGGATTTACCGAATAACTGGCAAAAGCGCGCAACTGAAAATCAGAAACAATATAAGTCGTTCCTGCAGAAAGCCGACAAAAACAAAGTGTTGCGTCAGTTGCCGGAGCTTCACGATAAAGCCTTTGATACAGTAAATTGTCTGGATTGCGCAAATTGTTGCCGGAATTATTCCCCCCGTTTCAAGACACCCGATATCCGCCGGATATCAAAAGGTTTGCGGATGAAGGAGTCCGTATTTATTGATACATATCTGCTGATTGATGAGGACGGTGACTATGTTTTGAAACAAAAACCTTGTCCGTTTTTAGGAGAGGATAACAAGTGCTCTATCTATGAAATGAGACCTTCAGATTGTGCCAGATATCCCTATACAGATGAGGATGTTCTTCTAAAGCGCCAGCAACTGACTTTAAAAAACGCAACCGTTTGTCCGGCAGTGTTTCACGTTCTGGAAAATTTAATAAGTGCACGCTGACAACGAAAAATTACTCTGCTTGTGATTTCCTTTTTTCTTCCTTCTTAATGTCTTTTTCAATTTTATATAATAGAAGAAGCGGAATAAATCCCGAACCAACGACCACGACAAATAAGGATATGGCGGTAAACCATTGAAGCGCTGTTTCATTCATTTCCGAAGATTTTTTCAATTAGTTGATGTGCTTTGAAACAGGAAAAAATTAATGCAATGAATAATACCAGGCTAGAAAATGTTCCGGAAATGAGCAGTAACGATTCAAACGCTGAATTATCACCTTCCCGGCTTAAAGATAGCGTTGCACTCAAATCTGCCAAAAACAATATAAGTGCTCCACAGAAACATTCTATATAAAATTTTACTTTTTCCTGAATCTGACCCTTCATTATGCTCGTTTACAAAGCAAAATTAGACTTTCCATCAGGATCCGAAAACCGTGAAATCACCCAGATTTTAAAAAGAAAATAACCCGCAGAAATGACTGGGAAAGTTCCAGGAATTTTTTCTCAGGAATCAGTATTCCATCTTACGAAGGGGGGGGCCTTAAACCACATAACAATCACAACAATTACAGTCATAACACCTCCGAATAACACCGCAGGAACGGTGCCCATAATTCGTGAAGTAAAGCCGCTTTCAAACTGACCCAGTTCATTACTGCTATTAATAAAGATGGCATTAACGCTGGATACCCGGCCACGCATTTCATCAGGAGTGGTTAATTGCAGAATAGTTCCCCTGATGATTACGCTTATACCATCAAGCAAACCTGCAATCAGCAAGGCAATGAATGAAATGGCGTAAATATTTGACAGTCCGAATACAATAATACAGGTGCCGAAACCGGCTACTGCGAACATTAGTGTTCTACCCTGATTTTTTTGAATAGGAAATATAGACAACAGAATAATCATGATTACTGCGCCGATATCCATCGAAGCATTCAGCCAGCCGAATCCGATTGGCCCGACTTTCAGAATTCTCTCGGCGAACTCCGGAATCAGTGCAATCGCCCCACCGAAAAGTACAGCAAAAAGATCCAGCGAAATTGCGCCCAGCAGAATTTTGTTATTAAAAACAAAATGAAGTCCCTCTTTCACACTTTCCCATGTTTTTTTATCCATGCTGGTTGAAACAGCGGGTTTTCGGCCGATCTTTCGAACCATAAATGCAGCAATCAGTACATAAATCAAAATGATACAAAACGTAGTATTTACTCCAAACCAGGCTATGAAAAATCCTGCAGATGCGTGCCCGAGAATACTTGCTCCCAGAAATGCAGAAGAGCTTAAGTTAACAGCATAATGTAATACATTTTTAGATACAAGCTGGGCTACAAGAGATGAGGAAGTCGGACCAGCAAATGCTCTTATTATGCCAGTAAAGAATATAACGAGATAAAACAGGAATTCCAGCCAACCTTTATTTAGCCGGTTTTCGAAGTAAGATGAAGTAAGCAGAATCAGTGCGCATACACAAGCAGCATAAGAGAGTTTACAATTCAGCAACACTGTCCGTTTGTCTGTCCGGTCAATTCTGTGTCCGGCATACAGCGCCAGGAGAAAAACAGGAATAAACTCTGACATGCCCACTAATCCAATCGAAAATGATGATTTGGTGAGTTGAAATAATTTATATGCAATAACGGTGGTAACCATGCGAAGCGACATGGTATAAAAAAACCTTCCCGTCAGATAATATCGGTATTCGGTTTCTTTCAGAGGCGAAAATCCTGGTCTGGAACTCAGGTTTAACAATTGAATTTCATTTTAAAATTGTCATCTGATTCGGGTGCCGCGATGGATTCAATCCGGCAACACCCCATATTCTCATATTAATAAGGTGGTGCAGATTCTTCTTCGTTTAATCCGGCAATGCGAAATAGTGCTGTCCGTCATCAATATCCTTTTCGAGCGCATCCAGTACAACCTTCAGATGTTTTTCATTGCCCAGAAAATCTGCGTTTCCTGCATCAATAAAAATCGTCTTCACGTTATGCTGTCTGATATAGTGCGTATAGGTTTCCTGTAACTTAAATAAATACTCGTCTCCGATCGTTTGCTCATAGGGGCGATTTCTTTTTTTGATATTTTCCTTGAGTTTCTTAACAGGAGAATGGAGGTAGATAAGAATATCGGGCTGCACCAGTTGCTGCTGAATAATGTCGAATAGTTTCTGATACAAACGGTATTCTTCCTCCGGCAGGTTTACCCGCGCAAATAAGATACATTTGGTGAAGAGATAATCAGAAATAGTAACGGTCTGAAATAAATCTTTAGTCAGTACCATGTCTTTTAACTGCTTGTATCGCTCGGCCATAAAGAACAACTCCAAAGGAAACGCATGCTGTTTCGGATTTTCGTAAAACTTAGCCAGAAACGGATTGTCTGCAAACTCCTCCAGAACCAGTCTCGCATTATAATGCTTGGCAAGTAAATGAGCTAATGTTGTTTTTCCTGCACCGATATTTCCTTCGATCGCTATAAAATGGTGATTCATGCTAAAGACAATAAGTTTTGCGAGGCAATCTAGAATAAAGCTGTCTGATTTTTACGGGATAATGGAAAGATGTGGATAACTTGGGAATTTCAGAGGATTTATGAAGGTTGTAACTATGATTTTACAGTTCCGGAAGTTTCCTGACGGCTAAGGTGTCGAAGCATTGATCCAGCAGTTCCTGGATGGATAGTTTTAACACCGGATGAGCAAGTTCGGGAGCAATTTCTGCCAGTGGCTCCAGCACAAAGCGGCGGTCCTGAATCCTGGGATGTGGAACCGTAAGCTGAGGCAATCTGTATTGCTCGTCATTATAGAAAAGAATATCAATATCAATGATACGCGGTCCGTATTTTTCCTGTCTGAACCTTCCCATTTCTTCTTCAATGCTTAAGATAGAATCCAGCACCGCCTGAGCACTGACCGGAGTTTCGATTTCCAGCACCTGGTTTAAAAAAGCCGGTTGGTCAGTTTTTCCCCAGGCTTCCGTTTCGTACAAGGAAGACCGCCGGATGATTTCCCCCACTTTTTTTTCAATCAAATCAGCAGCTTTCAGAAGATTTGACCTTTTTTCACCTAAATTGCCGCCTGTCAGAAGAAATACCCTGTTCATATAACCCCGGAATTATGAGGGTGTAAATATCTTTATTTTTGGTGGCAACTTCCATATTAATTGTAATCAGTATAATTCATCATGAAAAGTTTTTTTAAAATATTCTTCGCGTCGTTTCTGGCGCTGATTGTGTTCAGTATTATTTCTTTTTTTGTAATGCTGATGATGGTGGGCTCTTTAGGAAAAATGTCGGCCGATAAACCCGTTGGCAAGAAAGCAGTTCTGGTACTGGACCTGAACCGCACCTATAACGAAAGAAAATTTTCCGATCCTCTCGCTGAACTGATGGGAGAAAAATCATCAGAGGCCCTTGGTTTATTTGATCTTCTCCGTATAATAGAGAAGGCAGGAAAAGATTCTGCTGTTAAAGGAATCTACGTAAAATGTGAAGACAATCCGAATGGTTTCGCTACCAATGAGGCAATTCGTGAAGCTCTGTTGCAGTTCCGCCAGAACAATAAGTTTGTGGTTGCCTACGGAAATTATATTACTCAGAATGCATACATCGTCGCAAGTGCCGCTGATGCAGTTTTCTGTAACCCTGTCGGAATGGTTGAATGGACTGGCCTGTCAACCACGATTCCGTTCTTCAAGACAGCCTTGGATCGTCTGGAAATTGAACCCCAGATCTTTTATGCAGGAAAATTCAAAAGTGCTACAGAGCCGCTGAGAGAATATAAGATGACAGAAGCAAACAAGCTTCAGACAAAAGTTTGGATGGATGCCCTGTATAGCCGCATTCTTATAAATACTTCGGCAACCAGAAATATCGATACTGCTACTCTTCGCTCATTGGCAGATAACGGTGCAGTTATGGATGCGAATGAGGCTTTTAATCATAAACTGGTAGACGGACTGAAATATGATGATGAGTTGCAGGATTATATCCGCGAAAAGCTGGATATTGATGAGAAAAGCAATATTAATTTTGTTTCCCTTAGTCGCTATGGCCGTCAGGTCAACTACCGTAATTTCGGAAAGAGTAAAGACAGGATTGCAGTCATCTATGCTCAGGGAGAAATTAACAATGGAAAGGGTGATCAAGGGGAAATTGGAGGAGAAGCCTACCTCGAACTCATCAGCAAGGCCAGAAAGAATAAAGATATTAAGGCAATAGTTATCCGGATTAATTCCGGCGGGGGAAGTTCATTGGCCAGCGAAATCATGTGGCGTGAAGTGGCTCTGGCGAAAAAGGAAAAGCCCGTGGTAGTGAGCTTTGGTGATATCGCTGCCTCAGGGGGCTATTATATGGCATGTGCGGCAGATACAATATTTACGGAAGCTGCTACCATCACCGGGTCTATCGGTGTATTCGGCATCATCCCGAATTTTAAAGGACTTCTGAATAATAAGCTGGGAGTGACTTTCGACGGGGTAAAAACCGGTCCGTTCGCTGATATGGGTAATTTCACCCGCCCCCTCACAGCTGCAGAGGCAGCAATGGTTCAGAAGAGTATCGATAATGTTTATCACCAGTTCTTAAGCCGCGTTGCTGAAGGCAGAAAAATGAGTATTGAACAGGTTGATAGTCTTGCTCAGGGCCGGATCTGGACGGGAGAAGCGGCTGTGGCAAACGGACTGGCCGACCGTATCGGCAATCTGAAAGAAGCTATTGATTGCGCGGCCAGAATGGCGGAATTATCAGATTATACACTTAGAGAATATCCTGAGACCAAAGATTTCTTCCAGCAATTAATGACTTCATATAAAGATCAGGTTAAAACAAAAATGCTTAAAGAAGAATTGGGTGAAGCTGGTTACAGATTGTACAGAGAATTAAATTATCTGAATCAGTCACTAGGTACTATTCAGGCAAGAATTCCTTTTGATCTGAATGTCCGTTAACTTTGCCACGGAAAATGATTTGATGTATCGGTTGTGCATGGAAGAAAAACTACCTGATGAGAAAAAATTATAGCCAATCCCGCGCCATGCTGGCCATAGCAAAAGCCAGCCTGCGCGCCATTTTAAGAAGTCCTTCTGCTGTTATTTTCAGTATAGCATTTCCGCTGATATTTATTCTTGTCTTTGGATTTCTCAGCAATGGAGATCATCAGGCGTTAAAAATTGCTTTTGATGAGCAGTCAGATACAACAAATGTTCTCTACCACGCGCTGAAAGAGGGATCTGGATTAAGTATAGTTTCCGGAAATACTGAATCCATAAAAGAGGATCTTGAAAAAGGAAGGATTATTGCGCTGGTCAATATCATCGAAAGCAATGTCAGCAACGCGAAATTTTCAGTGGAGTTGAAAAGCACTGAAGCGGTGAACCCTAAAAACCTTGAAACCGTTCGATCACTGATAGATGGTGTGATTAAGAGTATCGACCGGACAATATACGCTGATAATCCAACTATCGCCACCATTTCCAGTCAGGTTGAAAAAGTGCCGGGGAGAATTTATCGCACAATTGATTTCATACTACCCGGACAACTCGGATTTTCATTATTAAGTTCAGGCGTGTTCGGCGTGGCCTTTATATTTTTAAGTCTGCGTCAGACATTAGTATTGAAGCGTTTTTTTGCTACTCCGTTAAACAGAAAATATATTATTCTCGGAGAAGGTATAGCGCGGGTATGTTTTCAGATGACCACTGCAATAATTATTCTTCTGGTGGGTCATTTCTTTTTCGGTTTTACCCTTGTACATGGCTGGGTGACTTTCCTGGAGTTACTATTACTTAGTCTGATTGGTTTGTTTGTTTTTATGGGTCTGGGCTTTATTGTAAGCGGTCTGGCTAAAAATGAAGCCGCCGTGCCACCCATCGCTAATATCGTTACCTTACCGCAGTTTCTGCTGGCCGGAACATTTTTCCCTATAGAAACCTTTCCCGGATGGCTGCAGCCGTTTTGCAGGGTATTACCATTAACCCATTTAAATGATGCTATGAGAAATGTAGCTTTCGAAGGAGCGCATCTGACCGATTGTGGAATGCAGCTGGGAATTCTTGGAATATGGACCGTTATTGCTTACGGGGTTGCGTTTAAGGTTTTCCGCTGGGAATAGCTGAAATTTAAACTACAGAAAATGAAATGGATTAAGCCGCTGGTATTAAGTGTGATAGTACTGACAATCGTAATCTTCTTGTTCACCCTGATATTCCCTTCTCAGGTGAGAATCTCCAGAGCTATTGATATAGCTGCCTCCCGCACTCAGCTACATTCGGTGTTATCCGATCTGGAAACCTGGAAAGAGTGGTATCCTGCTATCCGAATGGATACGGTTAATCAGCCTGTTCTGAATGAAAACAAAAAGCGGCTTAGTTTCGGTGAAACAGAAATTCAGTTGCTCAATTCTACCGATAGCAGTGTAACTGTCAATATCAGAAAAGGTAAATCGGCGCAGGACTACACCATTAATCTGATTGAATTTCCACAAGTCGCAATCACGACCGTTCAGTGGTTTGCAGATGTGAAAGTCAGTTGGTATCCATGGGAGCGTTTTGGCAGCATGCTATTTGATAAAATCATGGGGCCGGGCTTTGAAGCTACGCTGGATGCGCTGAAATCCTATAACGAACTAAAGCAATAATCAAACTCCCTCTACCACAATCTTCAGAATGGTTTGGAATACCTTATCGAGTTCCTCATCGGTGATGCAATAGGGAGGTAAGATATAAACTGTATTTCCAAGAGGTCTCAGATACACACCTTCTTTCATTGCTGCAGCTGTTATAACTGCACCGAGATGATTAAGATATCCCCGAACATCATCTACTTCTACGTCAAAGGCAAGAATGGTCCCCTGTACACGTATATTGGAAATAGTCAGAGCGGTATCTTCAAGTTGCTTTAATTGCTGTGCAAACGCTGTGTTACGTTTCTGAATTCGACTAATTGATTCTAATGTTTTTTCTTCTTCAAACAAATCAAGACTGGCCAGAGAAGCCGCGCAGGCCATAGGGTTGGCAGTAAATGAATGTCCGTGAAAGAAGGTCCGCAATTTATCGTCGTGCAGAAATGCCTCGTAAATTTCTTCCGAGCAGGCAGTCGCTCCCAATGCCATAACACCTCCGGTGATTCCTTTCGACAGACAGATAATATCGGGCTTTACGTCAAGTTGTTCACAGGCGAACATTGTGCCTGTTCTTCCAAAACCTGTCATCACTTCATCTGCAATACAAATTATCTTTTCCTCTCTGCACACCTGAAGTAACCAGTTCATGTATTCTGCCTGATACATCCTCATTCCTCCTGCACCCTGCACCAATGGTTCAAAAATAAACCCGGCTATCTTCTTTCCGTTTTCCCTCAGAAAGGCAGTGAGCTGATTAATATTTGAAGCATCGGGAAGATCAATTACTTCTACGTCAAACAACTGGTCCCGGAAAGGTCTCGTGAAGATACTCCGGCCACTCACACTCATGGCACCGAAAGTATCGCCGTGGTAGGCATCTTTAAATGCCAGAATCCGGTTCCTTTCTGTGGTTTTCTCCGGCTGGCCCAGTAGGTTCCACCAGAATTGAAGGGCCATTTTAATAGCTACCTCGGTAGCTGTAGAACCATTATCCGAGTAAAAGAGTTTGCTGAAATTTCCGGGCAGCATCGGAAGAAGTCGTTCTGCTAACCGTACTGCCGGCTCATGGGTGAACCCCGTAAAAATTACCTGTTCTAGTTTTAAGGCCTGCTCATATATTTTTTTTGCTATATAAGGGTGGCCGTGTCCGTGTACCGTTACCCACCAGCTGCTGACAGCATCAATATACTGTCTGCCGTCGGCTCCAAAAAGTATAGTTCGCTCGGCCCGTTCTACCGGAACCGGGAAAACCATGTTTTTATGCTGCGTATAGGGGTGCCAGATGTATTTTTGATCTCTGAAACTCAGATTTTGATTCATTTGGTAAAGATATAGAGGAAACTGAGAAATTTGATGCAACGGTTCTGCTACCTTTGCTGTCAACCTATTCCAGAGAAACGATGAACGACCATAAAAGCCTGGTAAAGGAGTGCCTGAAGGGAAAACCGGCGGCACAGCGTAGATTATACGAGGAGTTTGCCGATAGCATGCTCGGGGTTTGCTATCGTTATACGAAATCTATTGCTGATGCCGAAGATGTGCTGCAGGAAGGATTTGTAAAGGTATTCAGGCATTTGCACCAGTTTAAGGCTGAAGGGGAGCTGGGAGCGTGGATCAGAAGAATTATGGTTAACACAGCGATCAATTATTTGAAGAAAAGCAGAAAATATCAATA
>DATCKB010000386.1:0-2351 GCA_036562505.1 Parasegetibacter sp.
GAGCATGCCCGATTGAAACTTCAGCCAGCCCCGGCACGTTTTTACTGAAATAGCCTAAATTATCTTTGTCGAGGTCGTGACCTGCATTTAACCCCAATCCAAGTTCCTGCGCACGCATGGCAGCTATTCTATAAGGTTCAACAGCAGCTTCTTTGTTGATGGGAAAATTTCTCGCATACGCTTCAGTGTATAGTTCTACCCGATCGGTACCTGTTTCGGCAGCACCATTAATCATATCAATGACCGGGTCTACGAAAATAGATGTGCGGATACCAGCCTCTTTAAAAACCTTTATTATTCCGATCAGGTAATCGCGCTGTTCAATAGTATTCCATCCATGATCAGAAGTTAGCTGCCCGACAGCATCGGGGACCAGTGTCACCTGGTGCGGGATGACTTCCAATACCAGCTTTACGAATTTTTCTTCCCGCGGATTTCCTTCAATATTCAATTCAGTTTTGATGACTTTTCTGATATCGCGAACATCCTGATAACGGATATGTCTCTCGTCTGGCCGGGGATGTACGGTTATGCCGTCTGCCCCGAATGCTTCGGCGTCGATGGCTGCTTTTAGCACATCAGGATTATTCCCGCCACGGCTGTTTCTCAGTGTAGCGAACTTGTTTATGTTAACCGAAAGCTTAGTTGTTGACATTTTCTGAAAATTCTAAAGTAAATTTCTAAAATTCAAATGTAAAGAGATGAGGCTGGAAACTGAATCCGTAATTCAAAATTAAGAAGCTTATAGCAATATCGATTTAGAGTTTAAAAAAACCTTTGTCGTAAATGAGACCGACCGGGCAAATAATGAAGCCCGATGGAAGGATCCGAAAGAAATGTGGCAGATGTATGAAAAAGCAAGAGGGTGTATCGTAATCCGATACACCCTCTGCTTACAATATAATTAAAAGTTAACTTTCTTAATATCTGTAATGCTCTGGCTTATAAGGACCTTCTTTAGGAATTCCCAGATAAGCAGCCTGTGCATCTGTAAGTACATCGAGTTCAACACCGATTTTCTTCAGGTGAAGTCTGGCTACTTTCTCATCAAGATGCTTAGGCAGAACGTATACTTTGTTCTCATACTTTTCAGCATTCTGCCAAAGTTCAATCTGTGCGAGTGTCTGGTTCGTAAATGAGTTACTCATCACGAAGCTGGGATGGCCCGTAGCACATCCCAGGTTGACCAGTCTGCCTTCCGCCAGGAGGATAATATCTTTTCCATCAATATTGTAAAGGTCAACCTGTGGTTTGATATTATTTCTCGTATGGCCATAGTTAGTATTCAGCCATGCTACGTCGATTTCAATATCGAAGTGGCCGATATTACAAACGATGGCTTTATCTTTCATCAGTTTGAAATGTTCGCCGGTAATGATATCGCGGCAACCGGTTGTAGTTACTATGATATCACCTTCTTTAACAGCGTCAATCATTTTCTTAACCTCAAACCCGTCCATAGCAGCCTGCAGTGCGCAGATCGGGTCAATTTCAGTTACGATTACACGGGCGCCTGCTCCACGGAGTGATTCGGCAGAACCCTTTCCCACGTCACCGTAACCGGCAACAACGGCGACTTTACCAGCCATCATGATATCAGTGGCTCTGCGGATTGCATCAACCAATGATTCTTTACAGCCGTATTTATTATCAAATTTTGATTTGGTAACGGAGTCGTTTACGTTAAAGGCTGGAATCGGCAAGGTTCCTTTTGCCATTCTCTCATACAGACGGTGTACGCCCGTAGTGGTTTCTTCGCTTAGCCCGCGGATATTCTGAATGAGTTCAGGATACTTATCAAATACCATATTGGTAAGGTCACCACCATCGTCCAGAATCATATTCAGAGGACTGTCTAAACTTCCGAAGAAAAGGGTTTGTTCGATACACCAGTCAGCTTCCTCCTGCGTTTGCCCTTTCCAGGCAAACACTCCGATTCCTGCAGCAGCCATAGCAGCAGCGGCATGATCCTGAGTAGAGAAGATATTACATGAACTCCAGCGAACTTCTGCACCAAGAGCAACCAGTGTTTCAATAAGTACCGCTGTCTGGATAGTCATGTGCAGACATCCGGCAATTCTGGCACCTTTGAGTGGTTGACTCGCACCATATTCTTCCCGCAGAGACATTAATCCCGGCATTTCTGCTTCAGCCAAAGTGATCTCTTTTCGGCCCCATTCAGCCAGACTCATGTCTTTAACCTTATAAGGCAGACTTAGGTCGATTTGTGCTTTAACGTTTGTTGACATTCTACTATTTTTTGCAAAGGTAATCTACACTCCTGAGATTTCATAATCTCGTAATAAGTAGGTTATATAACAGAAAAAGATAATGACTTCAAAGTTGGAATG
>DATCKB010000398.1:0-6388 GCA_036562505.1 Parasegetibacter sp.
GATTCTGATTATATTAATTATTCTTTTATTAATTCTGTCTTTTCTGGTTTCAGGCGCTGAAGTGGCCTTCTTTTCGCTTACCTATAAAGACATTAATATGCTGAAAACAAAGCAGCATTCAGCAGCGAAAAAAATAATTGAACTACTGGAGCACCCGAAAACACTCTTGGCATCTTTACTGATTGCAGGTAGTTTCGCCAACATTTGCCTGATTATTTTATCCAACTTCGCTATTGATCACTTTGTTCAGGGAGTGGACTCCATAGCGGTGATGTACCTGCTCAAAATTATCATTATTGCATTTGTTCTCGTCCTTTTCGGTGAAGTATTACCGAAAGTATGGGCCACCCAGAATAATCTGAGATTTGCATACAGTGCTGCCGGTCTGGTGAGTTTTATTCATTCCATTCTCCACTCCTTCAGCAGATGGCTGGTGAGGTATTCCGACGGATTAGAAAATAGAATGGGACCTAATAGCCCTAACTACACCCTCGAAGAACTCGATCATGCGATAGATCTCACTAACGATAATTCCACCAGCGAGGAAGGTAAGAACATACTGAAAGGAATTGTGAAGTTTGGAAATATTACAGTAAAACAAATTATGCGGACACGCATGGACGTTAGTGGTATTGAAGTTTCCACTCCTTTCAATGAACTCATCGCGAAAGTGGAAGAACTGCATTACTCACGCCTGCCGGTATATCGTAAAAGTCTTGATGAAGTAGTTGGATTAATTCATACCAAGGATATATTGCCTTATATTAAAGAAGGGAATTCGTTCGACTGGACGGTGCTGATTCGTCCTCCGTTTTTTGTACACGAAAACAAAATGGTAAGAGACCTGCTTCAGCAATTCCAGAGTAAGAAAATTCATTTTGCCATCGTAGTAGATGAGTTTGGCGGAACCAGTGGAATTGTTACCCTGGAAGATATTATAGAAGAAATCATCGGCGATATTAAAGATGAATTCGATGAGGAAGAAAGCGGAAACAAAAAGCTTGACGATAATACTTATATATTCGAAGGACGCACGATGATAAACAATATCTGCAGGATCATTAATGTTCCGATAGATACCTTTGATGAAGTAAGAGGGGAAAGTGATTCCCTCGCCGGCCTTATTTTGGAACAGGCAGGTGATATACCGTCAAAAAATGATGTGATTACCTGCGGTGATTTTGTTTTTACTATTCTGGAAGTAGATAAAAACCGGGTTTTAAAAGTGAAAATGGAAATAAGAAGATAATAATGAAAATTATATTTGCCGTTCTCTTAGTATTGGCTTTTTCCTGCAATAGCAGTTATACACCTAAACCTACAGGATATTTCAAAATAGACTTTCCGGAAAGGGAATACCGCAGTTTTGATGAACCCGGATATCCCTACACCTTCGAGTACCCTGTTTATGCCGAAATTGTAAAGGATTCCACCTTCTTCGAAGATGTACCCGAAAATCCATTCTGGATAAACGTTGACTTTCCCCAATTTAACGGGCGCTTTTATATCAGCTATAAGGATGTGAAAAAGAACAGTTTTGATAAACTTGTTGCTGACGCATTTAACATGGCGTATAAACAGCACACATTGAAAGCCTCAGCGATCGATGATTCACTAATGCATACCGGTCAGGGACTTTCAGGGATATTTTTTAAACTTTCCGGGAACGCAGCAACAGGACGGCAATTCTTTATTACAGATTCAATTAATCATTTTCTCAGAGGTGCCCTTTATTTTGACGCTACTCCCAACGAAGATTCTCTCCGTATAGTAAACGATTTCCTGGAAACGGATATGGCACATTTGATTAATACGTTGAAGTGGAAATAGCAGAATCTTAAAATTTCGTGGTTTTGTCTCCAGCCGGGAATTTAGGTTTAATTTTGACCTGTTATGATAGCAATTGACAATATTTTGGTAAGTGACGAGGTCGTTGAATCGCATTTTGTGTGTGACTTGCAAAAGTGTAAGGGTGGTTGTTGCGTGGATGGTGACGCCGGCGCACCACTCGAAAAAGCGGAGTTGAAAAAGATTGAAGAAGTCTTTGATGCCGTGAAACCATATCTTTCCCGGAAAGCTTTGGATGAAATCGAAAAGCAGGGGCTTTATGTGTATGATAAAGAGTTTGGATGGGTGACTCCAACAATTAATTCTCAGATTTGTGTATACGGACTGACAGACGATAACGGAATTGTAAAGTGCGCAATCGAACAGGCATACCTTGATGGAAAGGTAACCTGGAAAAAACCTGTTTCCTGTCATTTGTTTCCGGTGAAAGTGTCTCAGAGTAGTGATAAACAACTATACTTTGTAAACTATGAACCACGTGAAGACCTGTGTAGGCCCGCTTGTTCACTCGGAAAAAAATTGAAAGTCCCGGCATACGTGTTTCTGAAGGAATCCCTTATCCGGAAGTTCGGGGAAGAATTTTTTGAAGCCCTGGATGCAGTGGCTAGAAAGAAAGATGATGAAAAGAAATAATTCCTGATGAGTACGGCGATTCAGGCGAAATGATTTTTTAACAGCGATCTCAACCGTTTACCTAAAGAGAATTCAAAAATTTTCTGATGAAGAAGAATATAGCTGTATTTCAAACTGAGAGCAAAAAGAAGACGAAAGACCTGGATCATCGTCAGAAAATTAACTTCAATATCGGAAAATATAATGCTGTGGTTCCGGTCGGTAAACAGCAGTTTGGTAACCTTTTGCTTGCCAGGGAAAGAGCTAAAAATATAAAATGGAAGGCTATAGAAAACCTGGACGTGTATCTGGAACTATTTGAATCCAATCTTAATAAAAAAGGTGGAAAGGTACTGTGGGCACAGGATGCAGGAGAAGCGAGAAAGTTGATTCTTGAAATTTGCCGGGAAAGGAATTGTAAGACGGTGGTCAAGAGCAAAAGTATGGCTACCGAAGAAATAGCGCTGAATGAATTTCTGCATGAACATGATATTGAAAGTGTAGAAACTGATTTGGGTGAATATATTCAACAGCTCGACGGTGAACCCCCTTATCACATAGTTACTCCGGCAATGCATAAAAGTAAAGAGGATGTGGCCCGGTTATTTGCCGAAAAACTCGGTACCGATCCTTCACTCACTCCTCGCGAACTTACTCTGGTAGCCCGTGAGCAACTGAGAGAAAAATACATTCAGGCCGAAGTAGGTATTACCGGAGCAAATTTTATTGTAGCCGATGTAGGTGGTATTGCTTTAACGGAGAACGAAGGTAATGCCCGGCTGAGTTGCTCATTTCCGAAAACGCATATAGTCCTTGTCGGAATCGAAAAGCTGATTCCCTCGATAAATGATCTGGCTTTATTTTGGCCATTGTTGTCGACATATGGTACGGGACAGCGCGTAACAGTATATAATAGTCTGGTTACCGGTCCGCGTCAGGCCAACGAACCTGATGGCCCGGATGAAATGATTGTTATTTTGCTGGATAACGGACGCACTAATATTCTTGCAAACGAAAAAATGCGCGAAAGCCTTTATTGTATCCGTTGCGGTGCCTGCCTGAATGCTTGCCCTGTGTACAAGAATATCGGCGGACATACCTATGCCACTACCTATAGCGGGCCGATCGGAAGTGTTATCACACCACATCTAAAGGGCATGGAAGACTGGAAGCATTTAAGCAATGCATCATCGCTTTGCGGAAACTGTACGGAAGTGTGTGCCGTGCGAATTAATCTGCATGAACTATTACTCGAAAACAGATACGAAGCTGTTGAAAGCGGTTTTTCATCGTCAGGCGAACGACTGGCCTGGAAACTTTGGAAGAAGGCCAGTTTAAACCGTAAGATGATGAACATGGGGAATGCCACATTAAAAAACTGGATGGTGAATAAAGTTTTTCGGGGATGGACGGCCGACAGATCCGATCTTAATTTCGCCAAAAAGACCTTTAATCAACAGTGGCTGGAAATGCACAAACCTTCAACCTGAGTTCGGAAATCCGGTTTATTATTTTCTGAATCCTCTGTTTACCATATACACTCCGACCAATGTAATAACTCCTCCGATAGCGAGATAGATGTTTACCGGTTCATTTACAAGTACCCATCCCAGTAGTACTGCGATAATGGGATTGATATAGGCATAAATAGAAACCTGTGCTGCAGGTAGCCGTTTCAATGCGTAGATATATGCCAGAAATGCTAACACCGATCCGAAAACCACCTGGTAAGCGAGTATTAACCACACCACATGATTAATTTCATTAAGCGGAACAGTTTGTTCGAAACTATAAGAAGTCAGGAGTATAATTATTCCCGCCAGAAACATCTGCCATCCCAGTGCATAGAAGGGGTCGAGCTTTGAATTATCGTTAGCATTAATCAGGGTTCCGAATGACCATCCAAAAGCAGCAATGAGCGAAAGTAACAACCCTTTCCCGAAACTCTGATCTATATTATTTTCGTCAAACAGAAGGGAAATATCCGGAAAGAAAACGAGTATTATTCCGGCAAAACCAAGAATTAATCCAAGTTTTGTCAGACTGGTAAGTTTTCCGGTTCCTTTGAAAAATATACCCAGCAATGCAATACATAATGGTACGATGGAACCCATGATAGCTCCTACGCCACTGCTGATGTATTTCATTGCCCAGGTGGTCAGTCCGTTACTGATGGCCAGGAAGAAGAATCCCTGAATTAATAATCTGAACAACTCTTTTCTTCCCGGAATCCGATGGCCTTTAAATAAAAAGTAGGTGAGGAAAACCGAACCCGCAATCAACTGCCGGATACCTGACAACTGTAAAGGGGGGATATATCTGACACCAATCTTTGAGGGAAGCCAGGTAGTTCCCCATAGTATGCAAATTGCTACTACGGCCCAATAGGATTTCGATTTACTTTCGGTCTCCATTTCTCACTCAACGTCTTTCGTATCAGTGTTTAAAGTGCCTTAAGCCGGTGATAACCATAGCCAGATTATTTTCCACTGTATAGTCGATCGAGTCCTTATCTCTGATCGAACCACCAGGTTGGATAAACGCTGTGATTCCCGCTTCATGTCCCATTTTTACGCAATCATTGAAAGGGAAAAACGCATCAGAAGCCATTACAGCTCCTTTCAGGTCAAACCTGAACTGGCGCGCTTTATCAATTGCGTGTCTGAGTGCATCAATCCGGCTCGTTTGTCCGCAACCTTTTCCGATTAGCTGATTATTCTTAACCAGTGCAATTGCATTTGATTTAAGGTGCTTACAGATAATATTAGCAAAGATCAGATTTTCTTTTTCTTCGTTTGTGCATACCCGTGCACCTACTTCTTTCCATTCGGCAAAATTACCATTATCGGTTTCCTGCATGAGCACACCATTCAGCAACGATTTAAACTGGTTTGAAGGTGAATTTGTTTTTTTCTGCTGCAGGAGTATCCTGTTCTTTTTTGAAGAAAGGATGGCCAGTGCATCTGTGCTGAATGAAGGTGCAATGAGCACCTCAAAGAATATCTCGTTAATAGCGTTAGCGGTTTCAGCATCTACTTCTGCGTTGCAGCATAAAACACCCCCGAAAGCACTTTCCGGATCGCCTGCTAAAGCCGCGTCCCAGGCATCTTTCAGAGTTTGCCGTTTGGCTACCCCACAAACATTAGTGTGCTTGATAATGGCAAATACTATTCCGGCACTGCCTGATTTTGAGTTATCTGACGTTTGAACCGAGGGGAACTCATTAACAAGTTGAACGGCGGCATCCACATCAACCAGATTATTGTAAGAGAGTTCCTTACCATTTAGCTGAGTAAACTGCTCTGAAAGATTTCCGTAAAAAGTTCCCTTCTGATGAGGATTTTCGCCGTATCTCAGCACCACGTTATCGGTTCCAAAGGGATTGAAATGGTGGGTCTTTTCAAAGTAATTACTGATTGCTATATCGTATCCGGTACATACATTAAATGCTTTTACGGCAAACAAACGGCGTTGCTCCAGCGAAGTTGTGCCTTGTTGATTATCGAGAATTTCTATTAAAGCCGGATAATCCTTTTTTGAAGCTATGACTAATACATCGCGGTGATTTTTTGCAGCTGCACGAATCATTGACGGACCGCCTATATCAATCTTTTCAATAATCAGACTTTCATCGGATGTAGAAGCAACAGTTTCTTCGAATGGATACAGGTCAACTATTACCAGATCGATTTGCGGTATGTTGAATTGCTTCATTTCTTCCACATCTGTAGGGTTATCTCTTCGACCCAGAATTCCACCGAATACTGACGGGTGCAGGGTTTTTACTCTTCCTCCTAAAATTGAAGGGTATGACGTCAGCGATTCAACCGGCGTACAGGGGATATTAAGACCTTCTATAAATTTTTGAGTCCCTCCGGTGGTTAAAATCTGAATTCCCAGTTCGTGAAGTTTACGAGCAATTTGCTCC
>DATCKB010000400.1:0-3218 GCA_036562505.1 Parasegetibacter sp.
AGAAAAGATGCAGAAAATTGCGGATATCCGCTATGCAGCCGCTCTGTTGCAGTGGGACCAGGAAACCTATATGCCGAAAAAAGGAGCAGACTTCAGAAGCAGGCAGGTAGCTACACTTTCGGAATTTGCTCATCAGAAATTTACAGACAAATCTTTGGGCGATTTGATTCGCACGCTGTCTTTTTCCGGCGAGCTACCGGAAAAGGAAAGAGCAAACGTAAAATTAAGTCTGGAAGACTACGAACGGAGTACCCGACTTACCCCTGCGTTTGTCCGGGAAATGGCCGAAACAGTTTCTGAAAGTTTTAATGCATGGATCAGAGCAAGGGAGGAAAACAATTTTACAATTTTTGCTCCCTCCCTGGCAAAGCTGGTAAATCTGAAAAGAAAAGAAGCCGAACTGCTGGGTTTCAAGGCTCATCCTTACGATGCTCTTTTAAATGAATTTGAAAGAGGATGCACAGTTGAACTCCTGGATGGCATCTTTAACCAGCTAAGAGAACCCTTAAATCAACTGATTAAGAAAATTGCCGCGTCAGAACAGGTAGACGACAGCTTTTTGTTTCAGCATTTTCCGAAAGACGAGCAATGGAAGTTCGGAATGGAACTTCTGGCTGAATTTGGGTACGACCTGGAGGCGGGCAGACAGGATATTTCAGAACATCCTTTTACGGTCAGCTTCAATAATAAAGATGTAAGGGTCACTACCAGAATTGATGAATTCAACTTCAATAACATGACTTGGAGTTGTATCCATGAAATCGGACATGCACTTTACGAACAGGGTTTACCTGAAGAAGAATACGGATTACCCCTGGGAGAAGCTGCCTCACTCGGTATCCACGAGTCTCAGTCCAGATTATGGGAAAATAACGTGGGAAGAAGTATCGCGTTCTGGGAATATTATTACCCCCGGTTAAAGAAATATTTTCCTCGCCAGTTAGGTGAAATAGACCTTAGTCAGTTTTATAAAGCGATTAATAAAGTTCAGCCATCCCTTATCAGAACCGAAGCCGACGAAGTCACTTACCACTTCCATGTAATGATCCGGTATGAATTAGAGAAAAAATTAATAGCCGGAGAGATAGAAGTCAACGATATCCGCGATTACTGGAATGACCAGTACCTCACCTACCTCGGAGTACAGGTTCCCGACGACAAATCGGGATGTTTACAGGATGTTCACTGGAGCCATGGCAGCTTCGGTTACTTCCCAACCTATTCTCTGGGAAGTTTCTACGCGGCACAATTTTTTAATAAAGCTCAGGATGTGTTACCCGGTTTAAACAATATGATTTCGTCGGGTAACCTTAGGGTATTATTGGAATGGCTGAGGGTAAATATACACGTTCACGGGAGAATGTTTACCAGCGAGGAACTTTGCAGGAGGATATGTGGAGAAGGCTTGAATACCACGTATTTTATGGACTATATACACAATAAATATGGCCGGATATACGTGATATAGAAAAAAACGCTTGCATATTCCGGACACATTAGTTATCTTCGCCATCCCAATATTCCTGAAAAGCAAAACTTATTAATCAAATTCACCTATGAAGAGATTATACAAACCTCAGTACCTCGTAGTGGCGATGATTCTAGTTATGTTTGGGCTTCACTACAACAAAAGCAGGCAAGAACAGAAAAAAGCCGAAATTGTAAAGGTTAACGAACTCGCTCAGGCCAAATAAATCGAAAACACGGAACAATTTTTGTTTAACTTCAGCATGACCATAAAAAGATTCAATTGCTGAAGCTACCCTCAATTTTCAGATCGATCCGTTTCTTGTTCGTCGGCCTTCTGTTACTGGGAGGCTTACATGGTTTTTCTCAAACACCTGTCGCCGCATTTACAGCAAACAGAGTCAGCGGATGTGCACCTTTGTCAGTCGCATTTACCGATCAGTCAACGGGTGATCCGAAATTCTGGAACTGGGATCTGGGAAACGGAACACTTTCCAATCAACAAAACCCCGTAGTAGTATATTCAACACCGGGAACCTACACTGTTTCGCTGGTAGTAAGAAATTCCAATGGCGCTGACGCGATAACAAAAACTGCCTACATCACAGTCAATCCTTCACCAACAGCGATGTTTACTGCGAATATTACAACAGCCTGTTTGGGAAGCACAATTCAGTTCACAGATCAATCCTCTACGCCGGACGGATCCATTCAAAGCTGGCTCTGGAATTTTGGTGATGGCACCACTTCCACAGAAAGAAATCCTTCGAAAACCTACCCTGATAACGGATTTTATAATGTTAGTCTGACTGTAACCAGCAGCACTGGTTGTACCCACACCCGGTCTGTAGCCCGATATATCAGAATATTATCCGGAGTAACAGCTGAATTTTTCTTCAGGCAGGACAGTGTGTGCCGGGCTCCGTTTCCGGTACATTTTTCCAATCAGACTTCCGGACCGGGTTCAATGACCTATATCTGGGACATGGGCAATGGAAGCACCGCCACAACTGAAGATGCCACAACTTCCTATAATGCTGAGGGTACTTATACCGTGCAGCTCATAGCCCGAAGCGAATACGGATGTGCTGACACAATCACGAAAACTGTTCCCGTTACCGGGGCCAATGCAGTCATCACAGCCCCTTCTTCCGGCTGCATAAATCAACCGGTAAATTTTGTAAACGGAAGTACTCCGACTGCCGTCTCGAGTTACTGGGACTTCGGTGATGGCACTACCGGAAGCGGTGCTAACATTTCAAAAACTTTTAATCAGGCCGGAGTATATGAAGTCAAATTAGTAACCGATTTAGGCTTTTGTAAAGACTCAACCATACATAACCTGACAATTCCGGATTTGCCGGCAGTAAATTTTACGGGTACTAACCTGACCGGTTGCAAGGGACCATTAACTGCAGATTTTCAACCTCAGGCCCCTGAGGCAGTGTCCTGGTTTTGGGATTTTGGTGACGGGCAGACTTCAACGTTACAAGCTCCTTCCAATGTGTATAATAACCCTGGAGTTTATGACGTACGTTTAACCATTACTAACGCTAACGGATGTACGAATACTATATTAAAAACTGCATTTGCGGAAATCAGAAGTCCGGAAGTTACCATCCCCAATTCATCCCCGGGAGGCTGTGCTCCCTTCAGTTTTACTACCTCGGCCAATGTGAATGCAATTGATGGTGTCAGTTCATGGTCATGGACTTTCGGTGAAGGTGCAACACCCATCACTTCTCAGAATC
>DATCKB010000406.1:0-4825 GCA_036562505.1 Parasegetibacter sp.
GTTAGCTTTACACCAATGGTTGAGCCGGCGTAAACCGGTTTAAGAAAACGACATTCGTCAAGTCCGTAGTTCAGTAAAACCGGACCTTTTTTCGCATCAACAAATAATCCTGCGGCTGCGCTGAGAATAAAATAACCATGCGCAACAGCTTTTTCAAAAAAAGTTCCTTCAAGCGAAGTGTGATCAGTATGAGCATAGAAATGATCCCAGCTCACATTGGCAAAGTTAACGATATCGGCTTCTGTAATGGTTCTCTTGTGAGTGATTACGGTATCGCCTATTTGTAGCTCTTCGAAGTATTTCCTGAACGGATGTTTTTCATCCTCAGTTTGCGCAGCGTTTGGATAATATACATCGGTGATTCTGGTAAGCATGGTTGGTGAACCCTGCAATGCTACGCGTTGCATATAATGCTTCAAACCACGGATACCTCCCATTTCTTCGCCGCCACCGGCTCTACCCGGACCACCATGCACCAGCATCGGAAGCGGAGAGCCATGTCCTGTATTCTCTTTTGCACATTCCTGATTTAGTATTAAAATCCTTCCGTGATGTGTAGCCGCGCCAAGAACGAAAGACTGAGCAAACCCGGAGTCTGCCGTTACTACTGAGCATACCAGCGATCCTTTTCCTTTTCTAGCCAGTTGAACAGACTCGTCTACTCCCTTATATGGCATGATGGTGCTAACCGGACCAAAAGCTTCTACTTCGTGCACGGTTTCATTTTTAAAGGGCTGATCGTTCATAAGTAAAACGGGACTCATGAATGCTCCTTTCTCTGCATCAGCATCGATTGCCTGAACGCTGTCGAGGCTTCCATAAACAATCTGAGAAGAAGCAAGCAGTTTTTCCACCTGGGCTCTTACTTCGTTGCGTTGTGAGTGACCGGCAAGTGGCCCCATTCGGACCTTCTCATTTCTGGGGTCTCCGATAGTAGTTTGGGTGAGCGATTTAGCGATGTCCTTCCACACATCTTCCATTTTATTTTCAGGAACAAAAATTCTTCTGATTGCAGTACATTTCTGTCCGGCTTTCACTGTCATTTCCTTTCTCACTTCTTTTACAAACAAATCCCATTCTGGTTGCCCCGGTTCCACATCTTCTCCCAGCACAATACAGTTCAGCGAATCAGCTTCCATTGTAAAAGGTACATTCTCTTCAATAATTCGCGGATGTGCTTTCAGCATTCTGCCGGTTGCTGCTGAACCTGTGAAGGTAACCACATCCTGTGCGTTTACATGATCAAGCAGATCGCCGGCACTGCCGCATATCAATTGCAGTGCACCTTGCGGCAGTATGCCAGAATTTTCAATTTCGCGAACTACGGCTTCTGTAAGGAAGGAAGTAATAGTTGCAGGTTTAACCACAGCAGGGACACCCGCCAGAAAGTTAACCGCGATTTTCTCGAGCATTCCCCATACCGGAAAATTAAACGCGTTGATGTGTACGGCTACACCTTCTTTCGGAACGAGAATGTGTTGTCCCATGAATGTTCCGTTCTTTCCAAGTACATGGTGTTCGCCGTCTGTACAGAAGCTCGCATCAGGAAGTTTCCTTCTGAGTGAAGCGTATGAAAACAGATTTCCTATTCCACCTTCAATATCAATCCAGCTATCTCCGCGGGTCGCTCCGGTGAGATAACTGATTTCATAAAAAGCTTCTTTTTTTGAAGAAAGATGAAGTGCCAATGCTTTAAGCATTCTCCCTCTTTCCTGAAAGGTCATTTTTCTTAATGCCGGATTACCGTATTTCCTTCCGTATTCCAGAACCTGATTAAAATCTATCCCCTTTGTGCTGGTATTGCCGATAACTTCACCGGTTACAGCGTTATACAGGGGCTGTCCGTCGCCATCTCCTGCAATCCATTTACCTGTTACAAAATTCTCCAGCTTCATCATATTTCAGCTATTTATATTTTTTGCAATGTAGAAACAAATTTATAACCAAATATCGGGCGAGTGGTATTTCACCTGGTAATTCAACGTGAATATTCCCAAAACGCTGAATCGGATGAATGGTGTTGAAATGCCTTTTCAACTGAATGCCTCCAAAAAAGAAAAGGTTGTAAAAAACGGGGCGTTAGTCCGGTTTTATTACAACCATCGAATAGTTCCGGTTATTTTTCAAGAAATCGGTTCTGATATGCAAATGACTATGCGGTAATTTTATTTACTCTGTCTTCCAGAGCTTTGCTCAACGATTCGAATATTTCATCGATTGTTCCTTCGCCTTTAATATATACCACTTTATCAAACTGTTCGTAGTATTCAGCTACAGCAGAAGTTTTCTGATGATATTCACGGATTCTTGCGCGAATAATTTCTTCGTTTGTATCATCTGACCGGCCTGAAGTTTTTCCTCTGTTCAGGAGTCTGGCAATCAATTCCTCTTCGCTAACCTGTAAGGCAAGCACAACAGTAATTTCTGTTTTCTTTAATGCAAGAAGTTTATCAAGTGCTTCAGCCTGAGTTTTAGTGCGGGGAAATCCGTCGAACAGGATGCCTTTGGCATCGGAATTCGCATCGAGGCAGGAACTGATCATACCAATTACCACTTCATCCGGTACCAGCTGACCTTTGTCGATAAAACCCTTCGCTTCTATCCCCAGAGGAGTTTGATTCGCAATTTCACTTCTGAGTAAATCACCGGTAGACAAATGTTTGAGATTAAATTTGTGAACCAGTTTTTCCGATTGTGTACCTTTTCCACTACCCGGAGGACCAAATAATATTAGATTCAGCATGTTATAATTCTATCCTTGTGAGTGGACAAATATAGCGGAACAAGATTAAAAATCCTTTAAAGAGTCCAATTTTTGGTTGAATAATCTAAAGAAAATCGATAATGCAGGTGAAAAAACTTCGGTTTTAGTTTCAATTTAGTAAAAATCTGCTAAGGAGTAGGTGCGCACCTGCCTACCCCTGAACTTATACGATAGAATTATTGTTTTAAGTTTATAATTGAATATATGTGGAAATTTGCTTTCCTGCTGGCAGTACCTGTGTTATTTCTGCATTGCAGCAGTTCACAGACAAAAAAATCTGTAAATCAATCAATTATGGACAACTCGGCTAAAAATCCGGTCTATTCACGCGTAGATACATCGAAGGTGGACCTTTCTGATCAGGAATGGAAAAAGATTCTTCCTGAAGAAGTTTTCTGGATAGCCCGTATGAAAGGGACGGAGCGGCCGGGAACTTCGGAATTTGAGCATTCAAAGGCGATCGGTACATATTATTGCAAAGCCTGCGGAAATCCGCTGTTTAAGAGCGATACGAAATTCGACAGCGGCTGTGGCTGGCCAAGTTTCTATGAACCTATCTCTAAATCTTCTATCATTTATACCCCTGATCATTCACACGGCATGAACAGAACAGAAGTGCAGTGCGGGCGCTGTAAAGCCCACCTGGGGCACGTTTTCGAGGACGGTCCGCCGCCAACCGGACTGAGATATTGCATTAACGGTGTGATTCTGGATTTTGAAGAGAAAAAGAAGGACGACTAGCGGAAATTTGAGCGCAGACTGAATTTGCGGGCTCAGATATCAGCGTTCATTCGCAATATACATGCATCCGTGCGGGAAGTCTGACATTTTCTTACTCAGGCGGGGTGAGGTTTGAATTCTATAAAAAATGTTAACACCCTGATTTACAATACCCCATTTAACAACCAGTTAACGCGGCCGGGAATAGTTTTGTAGTCAAACAGGTAACTTCTAACATTTAAAATCACAGTTATGAACAAACTAATACTTGGCCTGTCAGTTTTATTGGTTGCCGGTTCAGCTTCAGCTCAAACCAGGAATTCCAACCAAAACCCAAAATTCGAGCAGAGCAGATCTAAATATATGAAGTCTGCCGACTCCCTCACTCAATTGCAGGGCACTACCCGTCATCAGACTTATAAAGCGATCGACTATCTTCAGGATAAAGCAGAAGCTAAAGCTAAAAGAGAAGAATTTCGTCGGGAACTTCGTCTGAAGAAAGCCGGCAGATATTACCGCCCCGGCTATCACCGGACCTACGGCGTATATCATCGTCCTGCTTACATCTACAGAAAATCTGTATTTGTAGCACCTGTTAAATATCATCGTCATCCGCAATACAGGAAGCACGTGCCTTATTATAAATTTAGAAGATAAGCCGTTAACTTGCATCCGGATTCAGAAATGCATCTACAAGAAAAATAAAACTAATACAGATGAACAAGCTTGCCTACTCACTAATACTTGGCCTGATTGCTGTAACTACATTCAGCGCCTGCTCAAGAAAAGTTACCCGTATTGATAGTTCAGAACAAATAGATCTTAGCGGCCGCTGGAATAACACTGACTCTCGCCTCACCGCTGAAGAAATGACTAACAGTGTGTTGAATAGCAACTGGCTGACCGATCATATGCAGGCAAACGGAGGCAAAAAACCGGTAGTGATTGTTGGAATGGTTACTAATAAAAGCCATGAGCATATTGATGCTGAGACTTTTGTGAAAGATGTTGAGCGTTCTTTTATTCAGAGCAACCGCGTTGGACTGGTACAGGGAGGTAAGAAGAGAGAGGAGCTGCGTGCCGAAAGAGCAGATCAGCAAACCAATGCTTCTGTAGCTACAATGAAGCAGTTCGGACTTGAAAACGGAGCTGATTATATGCTTCAGGGCACCATCAATTCCATTGTAGATTCTCAGAAGAGAAAGAAAGTAGTTTATTACCAGATTAACCTGGAACTGACTAATCTGGAAACAAATGAAATCGTTTGGATAGGCGATAAGAAAATTGCCAAATACGTTAAGAACTAACTCGAAGCCATCTTCGCTTTACCCATGTCTGTTT
>DATCKB010000410.1:0-3750 GCA_036562505.1 Parasegetibacter sp.
CTGTTGCATCTAACTGATAAGGGTCAATATTAGCGTTCGCTGTTATATTTATTTTCTCAAAAAGGGTACTTCTTAAATACAGGCTGATATTGGAAAGCTGGAAGGAATCCGCCATAAAGTTGTAGGATCCGTTGAATCCGAATCCATCAATCAGCCGGATCTTATTAAAAGCACCAGCTGCTGTATCTGTTTTGGAGCGCACTTTCGCCTCCAGGTTATTGTCAACTCCAAAACTCATACCTCCGAAAGTTCCTTCACCAAATGCACCAAAAATGCTTCCGTCGAAATGTGAAAAGCGCATCCGTCTGCCATCAGCATCCACCTGAGTCTCGTAATAATATGGCTTCATCATATCAGGTTTGTAATTCAGTCCGATATTCGGACGAATCACATGTCTGATTGCCATCAACCGTGAATTCCTGAATTCCTTTACTCCGAAAATGGCAGTATTCAGACTAAAGCCGAACGACATCTGACGTGCTGCATAGAACCCTTTCTGTATAACAGTATCCAGTTTTTGTGTTTGATCATTCCACACACGTATGAACTTCTGTGCATACCATCTTTCATCAAAACTGATTGAGGGTCCCATCTGTATTGGCCCGACCGGAGGCAGGGAAAGACTAATCGGAATATTGTGGGAAGCTCCCCATTGAAACGTATCAATAATTTGCCGGAAACTGAAAGCCGAGTCGTAAAAGCTTACCTGGCTTCTCAGATTGGTATTGAGTCCGACTCCCAGTTTTTCATACCATTTGGGCTGACCAACCAGTTCTTTCTTTTGAAACGGATAAAATGTTGAAACGGTAAATCCCACATCCGGCAAATTCAGGTTAACCAGCCGCTGATTATTATTCTGGTTATGGTTAGCACTGATAGTAAGGTTTTTTCCATCCCAGTTTTTGCTATAGGTAATTGATGAACTCAGCTGGTTTTGAAAATTCAACAAAGGGTTGTTAATAGCATATTGATTAAACTTGGTTGATCCGGCGTTTACACTGGCTGAAAAATTTGTTCCTGGCCTGGCTTTGCCATCCACGGTATGATTCCAGGCGATATTGAAAGTGCGCGACTTAACGAAATCGGGGTCGCCCTTAAAATTAATTTTGGTATTCTGCAGTCTGAAAGTAAGTCCGCCGTTATACCGATAACGCTTGCGGTAGGTTGGTTGCAGACTCATCGACCAGCCGCCGTACGAATATATATTGGTGAGAAGGGTTACATCAAAATAATCATTCAAGACCTTATAATATCCCAGTCCTTCAAGTCCTAATCCGAATTGTTCTGCAGCTGAAAATGACGGTGCTAAAAGTCCGGAATGCCTTCCCTGCTTCAGTGGAAATATACCGAAGGGAAGATAAATTGGTATAGGTACCCCCTCAAATTCGGGATGTACCGGACCGGTGATAGCGAATTTATCTTTCACCAGTTTCATTTTATTGGCAACGAATCCGAAATGCGGGATGTCGAAATTACAGGTTGTGACGGTTCCCCTGTACATGAAATATTCTGCGTCGGAGATCTTCTTAACTTTTTCACTCGAAACAAACATTTCTCCCTGCTGGGTATAGGTATTTCTGGTGATGCCTTTCTGTGTTTTGAAATTATAGACTATGGTATCGGCCGTGAAACTCTGATCTCCCTGCACCAGTTGCGGAAGTCCCACTTTCATACCTGCGGTATCCAACATGTGAGTGGCTGTAACTATCTGGGTAGACTGATCAAAGATGAGTTTCTCTGCACTCAGCGTTAAATCTTTATATTCAGTGGTAGCCTTACCATAAAGAATTACCTGATTGGTTTTTCTGTCGAACACAATAGAATCGCTGGCTGAATATTTAATTACCGCATCCAGGGAATCCTGAGAAATTTTTAAATTTAAGGTGTCAATAACAGATATAACTGATGTATCGCGGGGTGGCAAAGTATCCGAAACTGCGTTATTGACAGTATCCTTCAGAGGGATGGTGTCTGCTAGCGGGTTAACAGTTGTGTCGATTTGTTGAAAGACTGTTAAATTAGCAAAAAAATCATAACCCCCGGCATCATGAGCGAGCGTTTTTAACGTTATAATGCTGCATACTATGGCCATTAAAACCGGTATGACAGTAAATTTTGGACTAACTTTGCTAAGGTTGTTCATAATGCGGTGAGCAAAAATAAGTGATAATGTCGGAAGTTATTGTGAAGAATGTGCTTTACTCATTAAATTCAGAACTGATATGATCAAAAAGATTTCTTATGGTTTTGCACTAGTCACGGTGGTGATTATTTTCAGTGCTTTTATCCATAAAGAAGTAACTGCACCCGCCTCTAACCGGCTTCGGACTTTAATAATCGATCCGGGTCATGGTGGAAGCGATCCCGGTGCAGTTGGTAAGTTTTCCAAGGAGAAAGATATTACTCTGGCTATTTCACTAAAAGTGGGCGATCTTCTCAAAAGAGAAATGCCTGATGTTCAGGTTTTATTTACCCGCACAACAGATGTTTACCCCAGCTTACCCGATAGAGCAAAGTTTGCTAATGATAATAAAGGCGATTTATTCGTTTCGATTCACGTGAACGCTGCGCCACCAATTCGCCGTACAGAGATTGTAGGGTATAAAAATGTCACCACATATAAGGGTAAAGGGAAGAACAGAAAAAAGGTAACTCAAAGAGTTCCGATTAAAAAAACTTACTCTACTCCGAATCCTGCCAAAGGAACCGAGACTTATATCTGGGGTGCCCATAAAAATGAAGAAAAGCAGGTAGCCCTTAAAGAGAACGCTCCATTATTGCTGGACGAGAACTATAAGGAAATGTTCGGCGACATGGATCCGAACTCTACCGAGTTTATGATTTATGCGAGCTTAAAAACCAAGCAATATTTTAAGAGAAGTGCGTCTCTGGCTATGTTTGTGGAAGAAGAATACCGCAAAGTCGGCCGTACCAGCCGCGATGTAAAACAACGTCAGGCAGGTATCTGGGTGCTCCAGGCCACTGCTATGCCCAGTATATTGATCGAAACCGGGTTCATCTCAAATCCTGAAGAAGAGGAGTATCTGAATAGTGAGGAAGGTCAGAATGAACAGGCCAGATGTATCGTAACTGCAATCAAGAGATACAAACTGGAGCTGGAAATAAACGAATCCGGAAATGATAGCGGTGAATCTTCCCAGCCTCTTTCAGATTCTCCGGGAAACAGCAGTAAAAGCTCTGCACTTGCTTTATTGGCAACCAACCTGATCCGCCGCAAATAGGGCTCGATAGTTTCCGGGATCGCATGCCCAAGTACCACCGCATTTTAATACATTTGCAGATAACCGGGAGAGGCACGTGCTTTGCAACTGCTTCTTCAAATTACCGGGCAGGATTACCGGTACAACTCAATTTAAACTTTAAATCTAGCGGATGAAAATATCAAACGAAACCAAGATCGGGCTTTTGACTGCAGTAGGTATTGTTGTTTTGATTCTGGGCTTTAATTTTTTAAAAGGGAAAAACCTCTTTGATAAACGCACACGCATATTCGCTGTATTTTCAAAAATAGAAGGACTCACAGTTTCAAACCCGGTTACTATAAACGGACTTCAGGTGGGAGCAGTTGCCGAGCTGAAAGAGCTGGATAAGAACATGTCAAACATCGTAGTCGGAATTGATCTCACAAAAGATATCAATATACCGGAGAATTCAACTGCCGTCATCAATCCCAGCTTAGGGGGCTTAGGAACAACTTCAATCGTTATTGAACTCGGTTCGTCGTCTAAC
>DATCKB010000413.1:0-3692 GCA_036562505.1 Parasegetibacter sp.
CAACTTCTCAGTGCAGAGCCTCAACTTTTTTCATCGTATAATATTATTAAGGGATTTCTGAATATAAGTGTGTCTGACCAGTACTTGATGGAATTTTTGAAATCAAACTTCAATAACCAATCCTTTGGTAAGTCGCCTGAAACCGGAACTCAGATATTGGTTGAATACTCCTCTCCTAATACAAACAAACCGCTGCATTTAGGACATCTCCGGAACAATTTTCTTGGGTGGTCAGTAGCGGAAATACTTTCGGCCAACGGGAATAAAGTGGCCAAAACTTCGATAGTGAACGACAGGGGTGTGCATATCTGTAAGTCGATGCTTGCATGGAAAAAGTTCAGCGACGGAGCTACCCCTGAATCAACGGGTATTAAGGGTGATCACCTGGTGGGCGACTATTACGTGATGTTTGAAAAAGAACTTAAAGCCCAGACTTCCGTATTGCTGGAGAAGGTTATAAGTGGGGATCTGAGCGGTTTTGCGGAAGAAGAAAGCACTAAAATGCGCCTGTTGCTTGAAAAGAAAAATGATAAATCATTGTCGCCGGAGAAAAAGGCCGAGGTGAATGATGCTATCAATGAGCTGGTTCGCAATAATACACCCATCATGCAGGAAGTCAGAGAAATGCTGGTGAATTGGGAAAACGGTGATCCTCAGACGCTGGAGCTTTGGAGTAAGATGAATGGATGGGTTTATGAAGGTTTTGATGAAACCTACAGAAAGATAGGTAGTGATTTCGATAAGGTTTATTACGAAAGTAACACGTATTTATTAGGTAAGAACTACGTAGAAGAGGGTTTATCCAAAGGAATATTTTTCAGAAAGCCGGATGGAAGTGTATGGATTGATTTGACCGGTGAAGGTCTTGACGAAAAGCTTGTGCTTAGAAAAGACGGTACCTCGGTATATATCACCCAGGATTTGGGCCTGGCTAAGCTCAAATATGAAGATTTCCGGATGCAGCAGAGCATTTATGTGATTGGTGATGAACAGAATTATCACATGAAAGTGCTCAAACTGATTTGCCAGAAACTCGGGCTGCCGAATGCAGACGGCATTTATCATTTGTCGTACGGTATGGTGGAATTACCGTCCGGCCGGATGAAAAGCCGCGAGGGTACCGTTGTTGATGCCGACGACCTTGTTGAGGAAATGACAAGTATAGCCGAGAAACATACAGCTGAATCCGGAAAAGTGAAAGACTTTGTGCCGGAAGAACTAGCCGAGCTATACCATACTATCGGAATGGGGGCTTTGAAATTTTATCTGCTGAAAGTGGAGCCTAAAAAGAAGATGGTATTTAATCCGGAAGAGTCAATCGACTTCCACGGATTTACCGGTCCGTTTATTCAGTACACCCATGCAAGGATCAAATCGATTCTGAGAAAAGAAGAAATTCAGGGAACTGATTATTCGCAGGCTGGATTAGAAAAGCTGGAGAAGGACTTAATCATTACATTGGAACAGTACCCGCAAATGGTTCAGCAGGCGGCTGCTGAGTTAAACCCCTCGGTTATTGCAAATTTCATTTATCATCTTTCGAAATTGTTTAATTCTTTCTATGCAGAGCACTCGATTTCGCGTGCAGAAACTGCAGAAAAGAAGGAATTGAGATTGCAGCTCGCCAATATGACTGCTATTGTGATCAAATCAGGGATGGGATTACTGGGCATCAGAGTACCGGAACGGATGTAATTTCTCCAGGTGAAAAGATACAGGCGGGAAGTTTTGCTGTTGGTCCATCTACTGGATTTTATTATCTTAAGATGATCGCTCCCAGAGGGGGTAGATTCAATATGATCTTATACCATTTTTCTTTCTTATCGGTAAGTTCCGAACGAATTTCAGGGTTGAATACATCCCCTGTACCATAGTATTCCTTCTGGTCGCTGTTAAATACTTCCTTCCACCTCGACTTATGCTGCACATGTATTTCCCAGTTATATCTGACAACCGGTGTCATGTTCAGTACAACAAGTACATCGTCGGTAGTTTTTTTCCCTTTTCGTTTATAAACGATTACTGATTCTTCCCGGTGGTTCAGGTCAACCCATTCAAACCCAGCTGGTGAAAACTGCAGTTCGTGTAACGCTGGTAGGCTCCTGTAGATTTTGTTCAGGTCAGCAACGCATTGTTTCATCATCCGGTGACTATCATATTGCAGCAGTCCCCAGTCGAGTTCAGTATTATAATTCCATTCGGAAGTTTGCGCGAACTCGTTACCCATAAATATCAGTTTGGCTCCCGGATGGGTAAACATGTACGTATAAAGCAGGCGAAGGTTGGCAAACTTCTGCCAGTTGTCGCCCGGCATTTTGTAGATCATGGGAGATTTTCCGTGCACTACTTCATCGTGGCTTAACGGAAGCATGAAGTTTTCATCATAGAAATACATCATGCTGAAACTGAATTTGTCCTGCAGATTCTTTCGGAAAACAGGATCGGCTTTAAAATAACTTAAAGTGTCATGCATCCAACCCATCATCCATTTCATACCAAAACCTAATCCGCCCGCAACTGTCGGTTTTGAAACACCCGGCCAGTCCGTAGCTTCTTCAGCAATGGTTTGTACGTCGGGAAAATCGCGGTAGATAGTTTCATTCAGGTCCTTAATAAATGCGATAGCTTCAAGGTTTCCGTTTCCGCCGAATTCATTGGGCTCCCACTCTCCTTCATTCCTGCTGTAGTCGAGTTTCAACATGGAGGATACCGCGTCAACCCGAATTCCGTCGATATGATATTTATCAAACCAGAAACGGGCATTACTGATCAGAAACGACTTGACTTCGCCTCTTTTATAGTTGAATATATAGGAGTTCCAGTCGGGGTGAAATCCCTTCCGCATATCGGCATACTCGTAAGTGTGAGTACCATCAAACATAAACAGCCCGTGACTGTCGTACGGAAAATGTGAAGGAACCCAGTCCAGGATTACTCCTATCCCGGCGAGGTGAAGTTGTTCAATCAGGTACATGAAGCCCTGTGGGTCGCCGAATCGGGATGTAGGAGCGAAATAGCCTGTACATTGATAACCCCAGGATCCGTCATAAGGGTGTTCCATAACGGGCATAAACTCCACATGTGTGAATCCCATTTCTTTTATATAGGGAACCAGCAAATCAGCAATCTGATGATAGGAATTATATGAGTCTGCACGCTTTTCCGGCCTCATCCAGCTGGCTAGATGCAGCTCATAAACGCTCCAGGGAGCATTGAGGGAATTTTTCTTTCCCCTGTTTCTCATCCATGTATGGTCCTTCCATTTATAGTTGAGGCGCCAGACAATTGAAGCGGTTCCATGCGTTTTTTCCCATAAGTAGGAAAAAGGATCTCCTTTGTCCTGCTCAGACCCGTTCGTCCCTCTGATATAATATTTGTAATGCTCACCATTTTTTAATCCGGGTATAAACCCCTCCCATATGCCAGATTCATCCCATCTCGGTTTCAGTGGGTGTGAACTATTGTTCCAGTTATTAAAATCACCTTTGACGGATACGAAGTTTGCATGAGGGGCCCATACAGCAAAATAAACCCCCGGCACCTTATGCACCGTCAATTCTCTTGCTCCAAAATAACTATACAGGTTGTAGTGGGTTCCAGCCTGAAAATTCCGGATGTCTTCATCTCTGAATAGTGAATAGTTCCAGACCGTCTGACTTTGGTCGATGAAATGTTCATCCTCGTAACTGCCG
>DATCKB010000414.1:0-4691 GCA_036562505.1 Parasegetibacter sp.
CCCTGAACATATCTGTTTTCAAGAAGTTTATTAAGATGTTTAAGTGATTCGGCAAACTCGTGGTCTCTGGCCAGGCATTCTGCTGCTATGAGATAAATTTCATCAGTAGCAATACCAGTAAAACGGTTCCAGCTGCCGGAATAATTACCCGAAAATCCGATGGTAGGCAAAGTTGCTCCCGGTGGAGTGTAAACGTCGAAGAATAAAGTCTTGCGCAGGTCGTTATCATCGTACATCAGGTAAAGCGCCTCATCGATGGGTACACTAAAATCAAAGCTATATGCGAAGTTCGGTACTGTTGCGAAGTACACCATTTCCGCATTGTTTTCAGAAAACTTCGGCCAGTTGAAGGGGTCGATGTTATTGTAGTTTATCAAATTCGGTTGCGCCTGCAAAACCGCAAGCGCGTTATCCAGCGCATCTTCATAATTTCCCATGCTTAGATAAATGCGCGCTAGCAGTGCCTGAGCCGCTACTTTCGATGCTCTGGTTTTAAACTCCTGTGATGGGGGCAAGAGCGTTTCTGCCATTTTTATATCGTCCAGTATCTGTTTATAGGTGGCAGCTAAGACTGGGCGTTGAGAAACTTCAAATACGTCTGACGAAGTTCGGATGGGCACTCCCAAATCGGTGTCAGCAGTTGCCGGATCGTAAGATTTTGCATAAAGCGACACCACTTCATACAAGGCTATTCCTCGTAGGAATAAGGCTTCGCCCTTTAAAGCATTTTTCTCACTGTCTCTGGCGTCGGTCAATGTTTCCAGACCCTCCAGCACAACGTTGGCGGTGTATATCCGTTCATAAGGCACATTCCAATCGGTTGCCTGGTCGTTTGGCGTGTAAATTTCCTTATTCCAGGTATAGGTATTCTTTTCGAAAGTGTTGGATAACTGCTGGAATTCAATATCATTATAGTACATGTTATCGGCGGCGAGTTCTCCTATGGAACCGGTGAAGTTAATAAACTGTACCCTGTCCATCAGCATTCTGAAATCCGATAATGTAGAAGGTATGAGCTGTCCCTTTGGTTGAATATCCACGAATTTTTCGCAGGAAGCGAATCCGCAGAAGCTAATTAAAATAATAATATATTTAAAGTTCATTGTTGTTCGTTTTAAAGTTCTATTTTAATTCCTCCGGTGCATGACAATGGCATTGGCAGGTAATTGGAATAGGCCATTGGAACATAATCAGGGTCAATTCCATGTTTGTTAGCCCGCCACAAAATGCCAATATTATCGATATACAAATACAATTGCACAGCCTTCAGCGCGCCGCGTCTTACAAAAGCATCAGGTAAATCGTAAGAAAGGCTCACATCCTTCAAACGAATATGTGATGCACTTTCTACTAATATATCGGAATAACGGTACGCTTCGTCGCGGTTATAATCCCAGCTGTTATATCCCGGATTAGAAGGAACATTGGTATGTGCCTCATCACCCGCTTTCATCCAGCGAAGCGCATAATCGCTATGCCCCGTTGATCGGAACATACCGGTAGAACTGAGCCCAAAGTAGTTAATTGATGATCTCCTGAATTTATGTCCGAACTTATAAGTAACGGTGGCGCTCACACTAAATCCTTTCCAGCTTATGCTATTGTTCCATCCGCCAAAGAGGACGGGCTGTGCAGGACCGTTATATACCAGCTGATCCGGAGGCAGGCTGGTCAGCGTGGTCACATAACTTCCAATTTCTCCGTTCTCATCATACAACTGAGGATTACCCTGATTATCCAAACCAGCCCATCTGTAACTGTAAACTGCATAAACGGGTCTGTTAAGCAATGGCAAAATTTGCTTGTTTGCCTGCATATAATTTTGTGTGCCACCGAAAAAGTTGTCACCGGCCACCAGAGCAATTTTGGTAATTTTGTCAGTGGCCCGGCTAAACACCAGTTTGGAATCCCAGCGAATGGTTCTGCCTGTGCGATAATTCAGTTCCAGATCAAAGCCTTTGCCTTTCATGGATGCAACATTTGCACGAATGGTGGCAAATCCGCTCGACGGATCCAAGAAATGGTCACCTAAAAGGTCCACTCCGTTTTTGGAGAACCATTCAAAACTGCCCGACAAACGATTTCCGAATAAGCCAAAATCTACACCCAGATTCAATTGACTTACTTTCTCCCATTGAAGCAGGGGGTTGGCGGGAGTGGTGATTCCTGCTGTGGGCAGTTGAGTCATGGGATCATTGCTTGTATAGGCTATAGGGTAAGCAGACTGAGCCGGACTAACATTTCCGTTGAAGCCAAAAGTGGCTCTCAGTTTCAGATCGGAAACTACATTCAGCTGAAAAAAAGCTTCTTCATCCACATTCCATGCAGCTCCAACAGACCACAAGGGAACGTTCCGGTCTTTTGGCCGAACACCAAACAGGCTGGATTTATCGATTCTTCCACTGGCAGACATAACATAGCGTCGATCGAAAGTATAAGAAGCATTCCCATAGAAAGATGCATAACGGCTTTGAGTATGCGACAGCTCATCTGCTATTCCTCCGCCGAAACGGAAGGGTAACGGGAACATCCGACCGAATTGAGGATACGACGCAGCTTTGTTCAGGTCGATAAACAAGAGTGTTCTGTCATTGTAGCCATAATAACTATTGATAGCCCCCTCTCTTTTTACGTCTCTCATTTCCATACCAGCAATTGCAGCCACTACATGCTTTGAATTCTGTATGTCTTTCAGGAAATTGAGCTGTGCCCTGAACGTATGTGAGCTAAAACGTTCTGCTTCTTTAATCAATATATCTCCCTTAGGAACATGGTTAATTAATCCGCTGCTGTCAGGCAGAAACTGAGTGAATGTGTTGAGAATATTCCTCGTATAGTACGAACCCGTTCTACGTAGATCATCATTGTTGATATAACTTCCTTCAAACTGATATTTAAGATCAGCTTTGAGACTTTTCGATAAACGATATTCCAAACCAACAGCAATACGGCTATCCTGCCCTCGGGTGTTATTATCACGATATTTAAGCTCGTCTGCGGGACGATAATGCCAATCGTACATTCCGAACCCCTGCAGGTATTCGATGTATTCTGTAGTATATTCTCTTGGCACCACCGCCGCATTCCCGTTTTCATCAATAAGCTGTTGATACGGCAGAAAAGCAAACTGTGTACTTAGCGCCGATCCGAGCGATCCGGAGTTCTCTCCCTGGAAACCAATTAAACCAAGGCCATTTTCTTTCGCTCGCGTCCATGCAATGTTTGCAGCTATGGTCAGATCAAGCTTGGGTAAAACACGAATGGTGTTATCCGTTCTAAGGGTAATTCTATCCTGTTCATTACCTTTTTCTGAACTGAGAGATTTGTCATATCCGGATGAAAAGAAATATCTTATATGCTCACTTCCGCCCTGGATGTTTAAGAGATTTTGCTGCTGAATTCGATTTCTGAAAAACACATCGTTGTATTCGTTCCTTAAATCTCTGAATCTTAATTGATCAAGCGCTGCATTGCCTTCCTGCGCAGAGATCTCGCCATTTTTCATGGCAAACAAAGTTTCAATTACCGGTGAAAGCGGCTGCCTGTGATTCGGAGGCAGATTAAAATAGCTGTCGTACCTGCCTTCGTCGAACCAGGCTTTTTCCAAATCCACATAATCAGAAGTACTCATGAACGGCAGATAGAACAAATCGGGTTTTCGGCTAACCATGATATGGCTACGAACTTCAACGGATGGCTTTTGACTGAAAGCACCTTTTTTGGTGGTAATTACGACCACGCCGTTTGCAGCTCTTACACCCCAGATAGAGGAAGCGGCTGCATCTTTCAACAACGTAATTTGCTCCACATCATTGGGATTGATATTGCTGAGATCTCCTTCAATAGGAAATCCATCCACCACAAAAAGCGGTTGGTCGTTCGAGTAGATCGTGCTTCTACCGCGGATGATCAGCTTCGGCTCCTTATCTACACTGTTCCGATGAAAGGCCAGCCCGCCAGCAAAACCCTCCAGGCGATCAAGAATATTAAAAGTGGGACGTTGCTCTAACTGTTTTCTATCTACCGTTCCAAACGAACCGGTAGATCTTTCTTTCGGAATATGCTGATATCCGGTAGAAACCGTGATTTCAATATTTGCCAGTGAATCAACGGAGTTTTTTAGCGTAATTGTTAAACGAAGTTCGCCGTCATCGCTCATATTACCCTTTACTCCTGAAATGTTAGGATCAGATCCCGATCTGAAACGGAGCAGAGGAATTTCCACTCCCTCGTAACCTACTGAACTAATTTGCAGGATGGAATGATCGTTTACATTTTGCAGCGAGAACCAACCCGACTCATTCGTAGAGGTTCCCTGGCCAGTTCCTTTCACACGAATAGATGCGCCGGATACAGGTTGGCGGCTGGTTGCAATAATCTGCCCGGTCACCCTCGCGTAAGGTGGCTCTTCCAGAAAAGCACCATCGTAATACGTTTCTGTTTTTTTACTCAGTACAATGGTTTCGCCGTCTAAGCGAAATTTTACGGGTTGGTCTCTTAATGTCAGCTCCAGAAATTTTTCCAGAGGTACATTCTGCAAGGATATAGACACCGGCTTAGATTCAGCCAGGTCTTGCTTGTTATAAAATACTACATACCCTGTTTGTTCCTTGATAGCCTGAAAGACCTTTTTCAGCGGAACGTTTTTGCCCGAGAAGGTAACTGTTTGAGATATGCCTGAGGCATGAATC
>DATCKB010000415.1:0-4901 GCA_036562505.1 Parasegetibacter sp.
CAGCAGCGCAGGCAAGGTGATTACCACCGAATGTAGTGCCAAGCATTCCTTTCTTCGGTTTGATATGAGGAGCGATCAGAATTCCTCCGATCGGAAAGCCATTTCCCATTCCTTTCGCCATTGAATAGATATCAGCATTCACACCGGCATAATCATGCGAAAAGAATTTACCGGAACGACCATATCCGCACTGCACGCTATCAGCAATATAAACGGCGTTGTATTCATTGCACAGACTGCGGATTGCCTGCAGGAAGGAAGGTTCAGCAACCCGGATTCCACCAACTCCCTGAATACCTTCTATAATTACCGATGAAATTTCGTTTCCGTGATTTTTAAAACATTCGCGTAAGGCAGCTTCATCGTTAAAAGGAAGAAAAATGATATTGTCTGTTTCATTAACCGGTGCAACAATACTTTTGTTATCTGTGGCGGCAACTGCGAGGGATGTTCTTCCGTGAAATGCTCCTTTAAACGCTATAACTTTTTTTCTTCCATTGTGAAAAGATGCCAGTTTCAGGGCGTTTTCATTAGCTTCTGCACCACTGTTACAAAGGAAAAGCTGGTAATCTTCCTTTCCGCTGACCTTACACAATTTTTCAGCCAGTTGCTGTTGAATCGGAATCTGGACAGAATTAGAATAAAATGAAATCTTTGAAAGCTGATCCTGAAGACGGTTCACCCAATGCGGATGGTTATGTCCGATGCTTATCACTGCATGTCCGCCGTACATATCTAGATATTGCACGTCATCATAATCCCACACATACGAACCCTTAGCACGAACTATATTAATTTCATTAATACTGTATACATCGAATAGTGCCATGATAGAATTTATTTTAACTCAGATACGCTGAGAAGCGCTTTTCTGTTTAACCTTAAAAATAGTTTGCTTTGAGCCGGAGTCCGGCCTGTTCTTCCAACCCGAACATCAGATTCATATTTTGTACTGCCTGGCCGGATGCTCCTTTCAGAAGGTTATCCAGTGCGGAATGGATGACCAGTTTTGATCCGGCTTTTTCCAGTTGAATAATACATTTATTGGTATTCACTACCTGTTTCAGGAATATAGGATCCGTACTCAAAAAAGTGAATGGGTGTTCTTTGTAAAATTCATTGTACAGCATGTTCAGTTCCGGCAGACTTAACTCACAGTCGATTGTGGAGCTGACAAATATACCTCTGGTAAAATCACCTCTCCATGGTACGAAGCTGATATCAATTTTTCCGTTTGGCTGGAGTTGCAGTAATGTTTCGCCGATTTCACCAAGATGCTGATGGGTCAGGGTTTTGTATGCCTGAACATTATTGGCGCGCCAGCTAAAGTGCGAAGAAGCCGTTAATGACTGACCTGCACCGGTAGATCCGGTAATCCCGGTAGTATAGATTTCTTTGAGCAATCCGACTTTCGCCAACGGAAGAAGTCCGAGTTGAATCGCCGTAGCAAAGCATCCCGGATTTGCTACATTAGCAGCGGATTTTATTTCTTCCTTGTTTACTTCCGGTAATCCATATACGAAATCTCTTGGCGTCGCACCCGTACTAGCTGCAGGAGCAAAGGACCTCGACGCGCTTAATCTGAAATCATTTGCCAGATCAATAATTCTGACATCTGTGGGAATTTTATTTTCAGTAAGAAATTTTTTGGACTCGCCGTGACCCAGACAAAGGAACAGTACGTCTGTTTTTTCACTGAATGAATCAGAAAACTGAAGGTTTGTTTCTCCGAGAAGATCCTGATGAACTACAGAAACCGGCTTTCCGGCATTGCTGCGGCTGTGTATAAATGAGAGAGAAACATTGGGGTGATTGATAAGTAACCGAATCAGTTCACCTCCGGTATAACCGGCCCCTCCTATAATCCCTGCTTTTATCATGGCTTATCGTTTAAGGATTCCTGGTTCACCTGATGGTAAATCATGGTCTGGTTTCCAAAGATACGACTGAAGCCCCGAACATCCTCGCCGGTAAAGCCGTTATTCATTTCACCGTACTTGCCAAACTTACTGCTCATCAGATCAAAAGGAGATTCTATTCCGGTAATCTGGAAACGGTAAGGGAAAAGTTGCACGCATACATCTCCGGTAACTTTTTCCTGAGAGCTGGTAAAGAACGCTTCAATATTGCGCATTACAGGATCGAGGATCTGACCCTCATGCAGCCAGTTTCCGTAGAACAACGCTAACTGATCTTTCCAGCTGAGTTGCCATTTTGTGAGCACATGCTTTTCAAGAGCATGGTGTGCTTTAATTATTATCATTGGGGCAGCCGCTTCAAATCCAACCCGCCCCTTTATTCCGATAATCGTATCACCAACATGAATATCTCTGCCTATTCCGAATGGAGCGGCAATCTGATGCAGGTAATTAATTGCATCAGTAGGATGATCAAACTGCTGGTCATTTATCTTTTTCAGTTCACCTTTTTCAAAGCTGAGTTTAAGTTCCTCCATTTCAGACTTCGTCACCTGAACAGGCCATGCGTGTTCCGGCAGCATTCCATTGGAACTCAGGGTTTCTCTGCCTCCCACACTGGTACCCCACAAACCTTTATTGATAGAATAAACAGCTTTTTCGAAATTCATATCTACTCCCTTTGAACGGAGATATGCTATTTCTTCCTCACGGCTCAGCTGCATATCTCTTATGGGAGTGATGATTTCCACCTGAGGTATCATGATATGAAAAATCATATCGAAGCGAACCTGATCATTACCAGCGCCGGTACTTCCATGTGCTACAGCATCAGCGTTCAGCGCCTTCACGTGTTCTGCAATAGAAAGTGCCTGACTCAGCCTTTCGGCGCTTACACTCAGGGGGTAGGTGTTATTCTTCAGTACGTTTCCGTATATGAGGTAACGGATGATATTGTCGTAATACGATTTAACCGCGTTGACGGTAGTGTGAGTTTTTACTCCCAGGCGATACGCGTGTTCTTCAATTTTTTTTAATTCGTCATCACTGAATCCACCTGTATTCACTATGATCGAGTGAACGTCATAACCTTTATCTTCTGCCAGATATTTCACGCAGTAGGAAGTATCCAAACCGCCGCTGAATCCAAGTACAACCTTTTTCATCGCAATAGATTTTTATATTAAGCAAACTGGTGAAACAGCCTGAAATTCGTTTTTAATGTTCTTTGACAACTCAAACAGGGTGTTTCTCAGAATTAATTTATCGGAACATTACAGATTAAATAGAAAACGAAAAAAGGATTTTTCTTTTCCGCCTCCGCCCTGTTTTCTCTTGAGCATTTTCATCAGACGGCTTTGTTTGATGCGCATGAATCTTTCGTACAGCCGCGAATGTTTCTTAAAATCCGCAGCTGTTTCAGCGGGTTGCGGATGATCAGCGGGATCGTACAACATGGCCGTACACATACAATTCTTTCTGTCTTTACTCACCAGAATATCGTAGTTCACGCAACTCTTACATCCTGCCCAGAACTCTTCGTCGTCAGTAAGTTCCGAGTAGGTAACAGGTTCATAACCCAGCTCCGAGTTAATTTTCATAACGGCGAGTCCGGTAGTGAGTCCGAAAATTTTGGAGTTCGGATATTTCTGGCGGGAGAGGTCAAATACTTTTTTCTTGATCTGCTTGGCTACTCCGCTTTTTCTGAATGGCGGAGCAACTATGAGGCCCGAGTTAGCCACGAACTGGTCGTGCCCCCAGGCTTCTATATAACAAAATCCCACCCAGGTACCGTCAGCAGTATGTGCAATGACAGCCTTTCCTTCCTCCATTTTTTTAATAATATATTCGGGTGAGCGCTTCGCAATGCCTGTACCCCGGGCTTTTGCGGACGCCTCCATTTCCTCGGTAATTGTTACCGCATAATGCTTATCTGCAGGTGTAGCCACCCTAACAGAAATAGTCTGATTTTCCAACTTAAATTAAATAAGAAGTGTTTAAAAAAAGTTCCGGACACCAGAGAAGTGTCGCCAATTCCGGGGGATTTTTCCACTGATAGGGGCAAGGGGTTACCTGCTCGTCCTATCAGTAACCACGTCGGGGTCGGGGAAGGAAAAGAAAGAAGTTCTCAGATGAAAATACAATCCTGGCAGGATGCTTCAGTTCAGCGTTAATATTTAATGCCTGGTTGTTCAACTTCAGTTCAAAATTATAATGTTAAAGAAAGAGTGAACCTCAAGACACAAAATTAGGGTAATTTGAAATATTCCGGGGCATATTTTTTTTAATCCGACCATTTTAACAGCTCTTCAGCAATTTTTCTGTCGTTGCTCAACCTTGGCACCTTGTTTTGGCCACCCAGTTTACCAATACTCTTCATATATTCAATAAAACCGTTCTTCCTGATTGGGGTGATTTTCAGCGGCATCAGAATATTACCGGTGATCAGGTCATTATAATAGATATTCCTGGCTCGCAGATGCTGATCTACTTTTGCAGCGAATCGCTGAAGATTTTCCGGCTGCTGCTCAAATTCTATTAACCATTCGTGGTAGGAACGTCCCTCGCCCTGCTGAACCATTGGCGCTACGGTGAATTCTGTAATTCTGACGTTTTCTTCGGCTGCAGCTTTCAGCAGACTTTCTTCCACCTCCTCGCCTATCACGTGCTCACCGAAGGCAGAAATGAAGTGTTTGATTCTTCCGGTAACCACAATCCGATAGGGATTGAGCGAAACAAATTTTACGGTATCGCCTATATTATATCCCCAGAGGCCGGCATTGCTGTTGATGATAAGGGCATAATTCTCTCCCAGCTTTACATCTTTCAGACTTAGGCGGGTGGGATTTTCATTGAATATTTCCGAAGCCGGAATAAACTCAAAGAAAATACCGCTGTTGGTATTCAGGAGCAGCCCCTCATTTTCCTGCGAATCCTGAAATGCAAAAAAGCCTTCTGATGCAGGAAAGGTCTCCAGTGTATGAA
>DATCKB010000419.1:0-1575 GCA_036562505.1 Parasegetibacter sp.
TGGTTCTGCCTTTAAGTTACTAAACTTTTGGCAGAGGGAACTAATTTTAAAAGCGGATCGTAAAATGCTGGGGGACCTTAAACTCCGGACGAAAGAAAACCAGACCGAGGAAAAAGAGATCGACAGTCAGCATAACTGCGGGATGCGACTTAATTGCCTGCCAGGCCTCCTCCATTTCTGCGCTCCAGTGAATGTCGTCGAAAATCAGAAAACTCTCCTGCTGAAGTGCAGGCAAGAGCATGTTAAAATAATCGAGAGTAGGTTGTTTTCTGTGATTTCCATCAATAAAAACCATATCAGGTTTTAAGCCCTGAGCCAGTAACTGTGGGAGTTTGCCGTCGAAATTCCCGGTAATTTGTTCGATATGCCCCAGTCCTAATTGCCGGAAATTCCTGCGTGCAACATCTGCTACTCCGGGCGCGCCCTCCACAGTGATTATCCGGGTAGCCGGAGCGGCAAGTGCCATGTATGAAGTGGTTAATCCCAGAGAAGTACCCAGTTCTATAATGGTGTCGGGCGAGTAATGCTGAACCAGCCTGTAAATCAGCTGCGCCAGTTTGGGTGGCTTGGCCGCATTTCCGGCGAGTGACCGTACAGAACGATGTTTGCGGCATCCCGACTTAACCGAACCTGCACCAAAATCTTCAACCTCAAGCAGAGATCGATCTTTAAGTAATTCGTGACGAAGCGTTTCTACCTTTTTATACGCATCAAATTTCCTCCGGTCGTTCAGCACGTTTACAACCAGATCAAACACAAAAGGAGAATGAATCCCATGTCCCTTACCGTTAGATGCTCCTAAATAGTACCGAATATATTTTTGCGCGAGCTTAAAGGAAGAATACATAATTTTTAATTAGCGCGTAATTGAACAGACTCAGGATTTCACCCATAACTGAAAACTGTATGCATAAGCATGTTTCTCATCAGCCGGGAAATGCTGTTCTTTTTCCAGCTTCCATTTTGCCGGATCTATTTCTGGATAATATATATCCGCCTCCGGATTGGCGTGTACCCGGGTCATATAAATCCGGTTGGTATCTGGCAGGGTCTGCCGGTAAATTTCTCCTCCGCCCACTACAAACAATTCATTACAGTCAGTTTCTTTAGCTACCAGCAACGCATCACTCCAGTTGTTCACCACCACAACGCCGTCGGCCTTCCAGTTTTTCTGTCTGGTGATAACGATATTTATTCGCCCCGGTAGCGGCTTTCCCATTGATTCAAAAGTTTTCCTACCCATTACCACAGGCATTGCCCAGGTAGTGTTTTTGAAAAATTTCAAATCATTGGGCAGATGCCATAGAAGCTTATTATCTTTTCCGATTGCATGATTTTCCGCAGCGGCCACAACATGAGAAATGATCATTTTCTAATTGATGTTTTGAACATGAACAGCAGCAACATTTTCTGCTCCGCTGTAATTAAACAGCCACAGGCGCTTTGATTGCGGGGTGGCATTGATAGTTCTCCAGTTGAAAATCTTCATATTTAAAGCTGAAGAGGTCTTTCACATCCGGATTCAGCTTCATCAGAGGAAGCGGATAAGGATCTCTGGTCAGCTGCAGATTCACC
>DATCKB010000500.1:0-1795 GCA_036562505.1 Parasegetibacter sp.
GTATATACCGGCCTGAGCGAGGCATTCAAAAGTTTTGGAAGGAAAATGAAGGGCTATTTTACCAACGAAGCCATAGTTCTGGCTACCGAATCACGGACATCCTCTCCCGTGAGAATTCCGCGCGACCCCGAGACCCTTCAGCATCCGCAAATCTGTAATCTCTATCCCTGCGGAGAAGGTGCCGGATATGCCGGGGGAATTGTGAGTGCCGCAATGGATGGTGAAAAAGTTGCCGATGCAGTGATATATACGCTCTCCCGATAATACCTGCTTCCGACATTCCATCATTTTCCCGGCTCTTAGCTGAATGATTTTCCTATTTTTGAAAAATTCAAAGCTTTACCCATGAACATACTCGAGGTAGAACATCTCAAAAAATATTATGCTACTCAGAAAGCAGTAGATGATATCAGCTTTTCCATCAAAAAAGGAACCATATTCGGATTACTCGGACCTAACGGTGCCGGGAAAACGACATTGTTGCGTATGATCACCGGAATATTCTATCCGGATTCAGGATCAATTCTTTTCAATGGCAAGCCTTTCAACCCGGTAAACGATGTGAAGAATATCGGATACATGCCTGAAGAAAGAGGTTTATACAAGAAGATGAAAATAGGTGACCAGGCCCTATATCTGGCTCAGTTAAAAGGACTCAGCAGAAATGAGGCAATGGAAAAAATCAAATACTGGTTCACCCGATTTGGTATGGAAACCTGGTGGAACAAAAAGGTGGAAGACCTGAGTAAGGGAATGGGACAGAAACTGCAGTTTGTGATCACTGTTCTTCATGAACCTGATCTGATCATCCTTGATGAGCCTTTCAGCGGACTCGATCCGGTAAATGCCAATCTTATAAAAGACGAAATATATAACCTCGCTCAAAAAGGTTCTACAATTATTTTCAGTACTCACCGTATGGAGCAGGTAGAAGAAATCTGCTCACAAATTATTCTGATTAATAAGGGTCAGAAAATACTGGATGGCACAGTGAGCCAGGTAAAACAGGATTTTAAAGAACATCTTTTCAGTATTAAGTTTGAGGGTAAAGTTCTCCCTGAACATCTGGCTATTCATTTGTTTAATATTATTCGCTCCAACGAAAACGAACTGATTATTAAAACAAATGATGATTTCACTTCGAATGATGTACTACAGTACTTCATCAGCAAAGGCTTAATGATCAGTGCATTTCAGGAAATCCTTCCATCGCTCAACGATATTTTTATCAGACTTGTAGAAGGGACTAATGCAGATACCCGTCAGTTTATTCAGGAGGCAACTGTATAGGGAGGGAATCTTTAATAATACCAATTGCCAAAACAGCAAAAAACATGAACAAGACCTGGATCATTATAAAACGAGAATTCTTCGCAAGAACCAAGAAAAAAACTTTCTTACTTACCACCATCCTTCTGCCCCTGCTATTATTCGGTTTCTATGCAGGAATTATTTATTTCAGCGTTAAAGGAGAAAGTGAGAAAAAGATTGCCATCATTGATCAATACAATCTGTTGAATGAAAAACTGGAACCTATAACCGGACTCACACCGGTATTTATGAATAACGCCGATCCGGAAACACTGAAAGCAAATTTTGAAAAAGAAGGCTTTCATGGCTTCCTGACTATTCCGGCAGATTTAAATCTCGATAAACCGGAAACTATTTCATTGTTTGTAAAAACTCCGGTTGGTATTTCTACCCAGGAGCGACTGGAGTCAAGGATAAACAAAGCTATTGAGCGCAGAAAACTTGAATTGCTGCTTGCTGCAGATGTAAGGCCTGAGCGGCTCGA
>DATCKB010000422.1:0-9187 GCA_036562505.1 Parasegetibacter sp.
AAACTGTAGTAGGTGAATATGATACTAATGGAATAACAACCAGGTATTTGTTCAGGGATCTGCTTCCGGGATGACCCTAAACGGCCTCAATTCAACTATCAAGTTTTATAAATCCACTTGAAGTTGGACAAGTCAGCTCGAGGAATTGGCTATTTTTACTCCATGAATTCAATTGATTTTTTTCCTGAACGGATCGTTTGCCTAACTGAAGAGACTACTGAAACCCTCTATTTATTGGGTGAGCAGGATCGTATTGTTGGAATATCCGGCTTTACAGTGCGCCCCGCCAGAGCACGTAAGGAAAAGCCTGTGGTCTCTGCCTTCATAGATGCCCGGATTGAAAAAATCATTTCACTTCAGCCGGATCTGGTTATCGGGTATTCTGATTTGCAGGCCGATATAGCGAAACAACTGATTGCGCACGGAATTACCGTTTGGATAAATACCCATCATTCGGTGGAAGGTATTTTTAAAATGATGGTGCAGTTAGGTTCGCTGGTCGGCCAACAGGAGAAAGCCATTGCTTTGGTGAATCGAATCAGAACGGATCTCGCTCAAATCACAGAAATATCGGAGACGAATAACCGCAAACCACGGATATACTTTGAAGAATGGTTTGATCCATTGATTTCGGGTATACATTGGGTTAGTGAAATTATCGAACTCGCAGGAGGCACAGATATTTTCAGGGAAAACAGAGCATCATTTCTGGCAAAAAACAGAATCATTGCCGATCCTCAGGAAGTGGTGAACCGAAATCCGGATATCATTCTTGCCTCCTGGTGCGGGAAGAAATTCAAAAAAGATCGTCTACTCGCCCGAAAAAACTGGGAAAAAATAAACGCGGTGAAAACCGATCAGATTTTTGAAATTAAGTCCTCTGTAATACTGCAACCCGGACCGGCTGCAGTTACAGATGGTATAAAAGAGATCGCCAAAATTATAGAAGACTGGCAAGCATATGACCAATAAGAGTTTTCCGGATTGATTTACCAAAACACGGTTTGGTTCTGCCCCAAATACTAACCTCAAAGCATATTCGATAGCATTATTCCACTCATTGCAATCATTAATGCATCTTCAATGATGGTAATGGTACTCATGGGCAGGTTGAAAACTGCACCCAAACACGCACATTTTATTTTCTGTTTATTGAGCACACTCTGCAAGACTCCGATTATACTTATGGTCATTACCACAAAGGTGACTGCATTGGTAACAATCGGATTAAATCCGGATAGAAATGCTAACCCCAATGCCAGTTCTATGAAAGCATATAAATATCCCCATCCACGCCATCTTTTGGCAATAATATCATAGGAAGAATAATTCTCAGCAAACCCTCTGAGATCGATCAGTTTGAAAAACGAAAAAACCAGAAAGAATCCTGCCATAAAATTATTCATCCACCGCATTTGGTTGAAGCCATTTATTTCTATCAGAAGCGTTGCAGTTAGAATATAACTGAAAACGAGCAGGATTGGTTTATACGTTTGAAACCAGGTTTGGGTATCTTTATCAGCGGAAAGATCAAAATCATCAGAGTATTCATTTGATTCTGCCCAATCAATCTGTGGGTGATTTTGGTGCTGTATCCCATGTTCTGAACTGCTCTTTAATGCAGCATTATCCTTTTGTTGATGGTAGTTGCCGCTTGGTTCTTCGCTGATTTGGTATTTAGGGTAATCTTTTAAGGCAGTCTGGAGAGTAGAGGTATCAATGTGTTGGTCCATGGAAATTTGCGCCTTTCCCTGTTTCAGATCGATTTCTACTTTTTTAACGTGAGGCACAGCCGACAATAGCTTCTGAACTTTAGTCTGACAGCCTGTACACGTCATGCCGGTTATGTTATATGAGTGAATCATCGTTTTATATTTAGTAATACAAAACTAGCACCATGGTACCCGGTATGCTTTCAATTTTATGGATTTGATTTATATAATTCGGGGCTGTGAGTCGGATACTTCAGGTGGGATTGCATTGAAAATCGTTTTTGAAAACATTAAAACTTACGGGCTAAATTTTATCGATCGGCCGGCGAAGATGATTCTTTTGTTTGCGGAATTCGGTTGGACTAAACCCGGTTATCTTTTTGAATTGAGAAGACAGGTGTGCAACGCTGCTATAGTTTAATTTCCAGGCGATTTCGCTGAGCGACATTTCTCCGTATGCGAGGAGTTCTTTTACCTTTTCGGTTTTTTGATCGATGATATATTTTTCGATGGTTACTCCTTCCGCTTCGGAAAATAGTTTACTCAGGTATGAGTAATCCTTATGTAAGGCGGAAGAAATGATATTTGAAAAATTACTGTTACGCTCATCATTTTCCAATTCACGCAGAATGATCGATTTTATCTGCTCCACCAGTTTTTTCTTTTGATCTTCCAGAACCTCAAATCCCACCTCTTCCAGGCTGGCATTGATTTTCTTGAGTTGTTCCGGATCAGGTGTTGTGGCCAGCTCCGCAGTTCCCAACGACACGGATACCGGTTCGACGCCATTCCTTTTAAGTATATCCTCCACAACCATTATACAGCGGTTGCAGACCATGTTTTTTATATAGAGATGCATTTGTAACAATTTTCTGTTCGAGTTTATAGGCTGCCAAAGCTTCTGAAATTCTCAGAATGAAGTTTGGTAACTCAAAGCTAACACAGCCGGGACTTATCCGACTTTTAAATAAAAAAATTTAAGTTTCAGAAATAATTGAAAGTTTAATAAATATATGTATCTTTGGTACATGAAATTACAGGAAGCCAAACAACAATTCATACAAACCTGGGGGCGATTAGGCTCGGAGTGGGGAATCAACCGCACGATGGCTCAGGTACATGCACTGTTATTGGTTGCCGATAAACCGTTAAGTACGGAAGAAGTAATGGAGCAACTGAATATTTCACGGGGGAATGCTAATATGAACCTCCGTGAACTGATGAACTGGAATCTGGTATATAAGGATTTAATTCCGGGCGAGCGTAAAGATTATTTCAAAGCCGAAAAGGATATTTGGGAAGTAGCCAAGCGAATCGCGCGTGAAAGAAAGAAAAGAGAGATTGAACCCGTATTGCGCGAATTGAATCAGTTGCAAAATGTGGAGGGGAACACAAAAGAAACCAAAGAATTTGTTAGTACCATTAAAAATATTCATGCATTCGCTGATAAAATGGATAAAAGCGTAGAAACCATGTTGAAAGCCGAAGAGAACTGGTTTTTTGGTGCTATCATAAAACTGCTGAAATAACTATTTTTTTGGGTTTAAGTTTCAAAAATTCCTGAAAGTATGAAAACATTGAAAAATCATACCATTCTTTACGATGCGGAATGTCCCATGTGTAACCTTTACACCAGTGCCTTTGTCAGGTGCGGTATGCTTGACAGCAATGGCCGTGAACCGTATCAACAAACAGAAATAGCAGGGAAGAATCTGAATATGCAGCGGGCAGTAAATGAGATTGCGCTGTTGGATAATTCCACAGGAGAAGTTCAATATGGCGTTCGGAGCCTGCTGAAAATTCTTGGAAATGCGTTTCCGGTGATTAAAACAATCTTTAAGTTCAGGCCTTTTGTATGGCTGGCCGAAAAACTTTATGCCTTTGTTTCTTATAATCGCAGGGTAATTATACCGATTGATACCGGGCGGCCTGACTTTGCCTACCAACCTTCTTTCAGAGTGAGATATCGATTGCTCTACCTGATATTTGCCGCATTGGTAACTGGTGCTGTTTTAACCGCATATGATCCGTTGGTCAGTGATTTTGTACCTGATGGGAATGTATATCGCGGATATGTGGCTGCGTTCGGACAAGTATTATTTCAAGGGGTAATAGCTGGTGTATTGATTAAAGATAAATGCTGGGATTATCTGGGGAATATGATGACAATTTCTTTTGCAGGTGTTTTGTTGCTGACTCCGGTTATTTTTATCGCTAAATTCGTTGCCATCCCTGACTTTGTTGCATTGAGTTGTGTAGGTGTTGTGGTGAGTCTGATGTTTCTTGAGCATACACGTCGCAGTAGGCTGCTTCATATTGGATGGAAGATGAAAGTAACCTGGGTGCTTTACAGAGTCTTAGTTCTCTCAATAATATTTCTTTAGTGTTGTACATCAATATTTCTTTAGTGTGTCCACCAGTATTTGTTGCGTGTACATCAATATTTTCGCTTCTTACAATTAATATTTGCTTCGCTTTATTTTAATCAAAAAAATTGAACATGAAATATTCAAAAATAGTTTTAGCAGGAGGAACGGGTTATTTAGGGAAAGTGCTGACCGGATATTTCAGAGATAAATCAGAGGAGATTGTTATTTTATCAAGAAAGGCTGCAGGCACCGACGGTAGGGTTAAGTCAGTGGTATGGGATGGAAAAACCGAAGGTGATTGGATAAAAGAACTGGAGGGAGCGGAGGTGCTCGTTAATTTATGCGGTAAGAATGTTAACTGTCGCTATACCGAAGCAAATAAGAAAGAGATTGTTGAATCCCGGACTATTCCTACTACGTTACTTGCCAATGTAATCAACAAGCTGAACAATCCTCCGCAGGTATGGATTAATGTTACTTCGGCTACTATTTACCGCCATGCTGATGACTCTCCCCAGGATGAAATGAATGGGGAAATTGGTGATGGCTTTTCAGTTGATGTTTGCCGTAAGTGGGAAGAAAGTTTTAAAGCAGTAAAAAATCCTTCAACCCGAAAAGTAGCATTAAGAATGGGGATAGTTCTAGGAAGGGAAGATGGAGTGATACCCCGATTGCTGAATCTGGTTCGCACGGGTATGGGAGGAAAGCAGGGTAGTGGAAACCAGATGATGGCCTGGGTACACGAACTCGATGTTGCGCGTATTGCAGAGTGGCTTGTTGATCATCCAATCGAAGGGGCAGTTAACTGCGTAGCTCCCGCTCCTGTTTCGAACGCCGAATTTATGAGATTGATGCGCAAAGCTCAGGGTATTCCGTTCGGATTTCCCATGCCCCGGTGGTTGCTTCAAATAGGTGCGTTGATTATTGGTACTGAAACCGAACTTATACTGAAAAGTCGCTGGGTCATGCCTACCCGCTTACTTGAATCGGGATACCAGTTTGCATTTCCCGATGCAGAACAAGCCCTTAAAGATATCCTGAGAAAAAAATGAGACCGATATTAGCTTGATTTTCAATAGTTATTGATCAAAAACTTCAAATTGCTGTTTCAAAACAGCAATTTTTTGTGATTTTGCTGTTTTAAAACAGCAAATGCTATCCGTCAAAACACTCCATTTTTTCGGGTGATAATACCTATGCGTCGATCAAAATAACCAGCGAACTTTACAGCTACGTAAATTCAGCAGATATGACAAACGACATGATTTTAAATAGAGTGTTCCCACCAAAAGAAGTGAAATTTCACCCAAAATACACGTATGTTTGTGATAAAAATAACACGTGTATGACCACGAAGCTTACATTAACTATGGATGATTCGGTGATTGATGGCGCCAAAAAATTCGCGGCTGCCAGTGGCAGAAGCTTATCGTCAATTGTAGAAAGCTATCTTCGTACACTTGCTGGAAACGTTGGAAAACAAGTGAAAGTCCAATCTCCTAAAGTAGCCCGTCTGATGGGTTCGGTAAGGTTACCCGAAGATTTTGATTACAAAATAGAGATGGCTAGCAAACTGACGAAAAAACATAGTTAATGCGATCATTTTTTCTGGACACGAATGTCGTAATTGATTTTCTCGCCGGTAGGCAACCTTTTGCTGCCGACGCTGGATTTTTATTTGACAGTGCTTTGAAAGGAAATTGTCACGTCTTTATTTCAGCTTTGTCGTATCATAACATTTGGTATATCCTCCGGCATTCTCATCGGCCTGCTGCATTACAAAAGCTTTTAAACGATCTGGGGGAAATCTCTGAAATTGCTCCAGTATCTACTGGAGCTGTAAAACAGGCTTTATCTTCAAAGGGAAAGGATTTGGAAGATGCCCTCCAGTTTTATTCTGCCCTCGAATTAGGTACGATAGACGCCTTGATTACCCGAAATGTCAAAGATTTCAAGTTTGATGGATTAGCAATTATGACACCTGCCGAAGCAGTAGCTTTGCAGAATTCAACGCCTTGACAAACCTCCTTTGTCGCCGATCGGCATCCATCTCTCATAATCGTCAATTGAAGTGTCCGTCCTTTCCCAAAAATTTAAAATAAGTTTACATCGTCATAGGCTAAACGATTTTGGAAAGAATATACATAAACGATGATTCAGAATTGCTGCAGCGCTTCCGGTCTGGAGACGATGATGCGTTTGCCCAACTATACCGGAAGTATAATAAGAAAGTCTTTTTCTACGTAAGAAAGTTTACTAATGATTTATCTGAGGCAGAGGATATTTCTTCGGAATGTTTTATCAAATTGTGGAATCGGAAAGAAACCTTCCACACCATGGAAAGCATTGCCGCCTTTTTATATGTAGCAGCCAGAAACAGTTGCTACGATCTTCTGCGTCATACCAAAATGAAAGCAGAAAAGCAGGCAGAACTGACTGAATTATTGTATGAGCCGGACGAAGATTATTTCCGTGCTGAACAAATCAGACTGGAGCTGTTGAAACTAATTTCTAAAGAGGTAGATAAACTTCCTGCCCGCATGCGGGAAATATTTTTATTGTCTTATTCGGAGGGGCTGAAACCGGCTCAGATTGCCGAACGCTTACAGCTAAATGTGCAAACGGTTAAGAATCAGCGACTCAATGCTGTCCGGTTATTAAAAGCTGCACTTGCAGACCATCCGCTCCTGGCAACCTTGCTGATGATTTTAGAATTCGACGGAAAATTTATTGTTTAAGCCTTTCAACCCGAACAACCCTGTTCCTGGTAAATCAGATCGGGATCCGGATTTTCATGTTACATCAGGAAATATTTGAAAGCTGGTTGTTCTCCATCTGGTACGTTTTATACCCTCGTCCGTAGTATTTATTAAACAGACAATTTTTGGAGACACCAGAGCAAATAGCACAACTATTATACAAACTTGCACAGGGAACCCTAACCGCGGAGGATGAAGTCCTGTTGCAACGCTGGATATCCGCCTCTCCGCATAACAAAAATTTAGCCGGGTCGCTTGATGATGATTTTCGGCTAATGGAAGATATCCACCTGCTCCGACCGGAGAACTGGAACTTGCTGGAAGAAAGAATGTATCAGAAAATTTCCGCACATTGCCGTGCTCAAACTCCTGCACCTGTTATTCCGGTTTACAGGCGTTGGTTTGTGGCTGCATCTGTTGTACTGCTGGTGGTAGTCGGAACTTACCTTTGGTATCAGAAAAATAATGAGTCGATTCCCAACAATACAAGTCAACAGATACTCACAGATATTGCACCGGGCAGGCAGGGGGCAATACTCACATTAGCTGATGGTACTCAGATAGACCTTGATAGCGCGGGCACTAGAGTAATAGTCAATGAAAATGGTGTGCAGGCTATGTTAAAAGAGGGACAGTTAATCTATGATGGCGTGGGAAGCGGGTCGATAACTTATCATACCACAACTACCCCCAACGGCAGGCAGTTTGAAATGGCACTGCCCGACGGTACAAGAATTTGGCTGAATGCCGGTAGTTCCATCACCTATCCTACGGCATTTGTCGGAAATACCCGAACAGTATCCCTGACCGGTGAAGCCTATTTTGAAGTCAGTAAAAACAAGGAAAAACCATTTATAGTAATTATTGCCGACAGAGCTAAAGTAGAAGTTTTGGGAACGCATTTTAACGTAAATGCCTATGCGAATGAATTGAGCATCAACACCACATTGCTGGAAGGTGCTGTTAAGGTGAGTCGCCTGCTAACTACAGGCAGTGATCTGAGCGTACAACTTAAACCCGGGCAACAAGCGCAGGTCGGCGACGAGGTTAGGGTGGTAAACGATGCTGATATTGAAAAAGTGATGGCCTGGAAAAACGGATTATTCAACTTCAACGGACTAAACTTTTCTGAAATTATGCGACAGTTGGAGCGCTGGTATGACATTAGGGTAGAATATGAAAACAATAAGGTGCCTGATATTCCCATAGCCGGAGAAATGACCAGAGGGGTTACACTCAATGCGTTACTCACGCAGTTAGGTGAAATGGGAGTGCGGTATAAACTGAACGAAAGAACTTTATTAATCCTGGAATAACACCTATGTAGACTACCCGAAAATAAATTTTTGGATTCACCTGTAAAAAATAAGCCGGAAGCGCTTGGAACCACTTCCGGCAACGTTTGGGTCGATCCAAAGGCGTGTAAACCATTTTTTCTAACCAAACAATGCAATTTATGCAAAAATCTGCTATTGCGGTTGGTGTGCTTTTATACCATCGGCCGAGGCTATCTGCTCAAATGACGAGTGCTGCGAATCCAATAGACAAATGGTTTCGACAGCCCATCATCAAAAAATTAGCGTTATCAATGAAGCTGCTTTCGATTTTTCTGTTTTTAGCTTGCATTTCTGCTTCTGCAGGTGGAAATGCTCAATCGGTCAGCATTTCCGGAAAATCATTGACCTATCACCAGGTTTTCATCGCTATCAAGAAGCAAACCGGATACGTGGTGATGTATAATCAGAAAGTATTACCATCGGATAAGAAATTTGATTTGTCAGTCAGGGATATTCTGTTAACAGAATTACTCGATCTGATTCTGAAAGATGAACACCTTAAATACCACATTGAACACAAAACCATATTTATTTCGAAAAGTTTTGGAGCATTTGAATTCATTGACGATGGGCTGCAGGCTTTTATTAGCGATACGATGCCCCGGCTAAATGTTAAAGGAAGAGTGGTGAATGAAAGGGGGGAGCCGGTGCCTGGAGCCTCGGTGATGGTAAAAAATACAGGCTATGGTACATCAACGAGTGCCGATGGTTATTTCGAACTAAAAAATATTGAGGAAAATGCAATACTCGTGATCAGCGCTGTTAATCTGGAGCCGCACGAAGTAAAAGTAAATGGCCGTGCCGATTTATCCAGCATCGTGGTAAAAAGCAAAATTATAGAAGAAGAGGAAGTAATAGTTAAAACTAATTATTGGGAAACCAAACAGCGATACAATCCGGGAAATATCTCAAAGGTTAATGGAATTGAGATCCAGCGTTCACCGGTGAGCAATCCCATAGATGCCCTTCAGGGAAGGGTTTCAGGATTGCAGATAACTCCACTTACAGGT
>DATCKB010000426.1:0-4668 GCA_036562505.1 Parasegetibacter sp.
GAATGAAGATTCGTGCCGTGTGTTTCTGATATCACTAAAAGCCGGAGGTGTGGGTCTTAACCTAACAGCAGCTGATTATGTATATATCGTCGATCCGTGGTGGAACCCGGCAGTTGAACAACAGGCGATAGACCGTACTCATCGGATCGGGCAAACCAAGAATATTTTTGCATACAGAATGATTTGTAAGGATACTATTGAAGATAAAATTCTACAGTTACAGGATAAGAAACGCCTGCTTGCGCGCGACCTGATCGCTGATGACACCGGATTTGTTAAGAGTCTGACTAAAGCAGATGTCGAATATCTGTTCAGTTAGATGATTATATAAACCGCTGAACCCGGCTGATATAGAAGAATATCCTGATATTAACATAAAATTTCGGTAAATCTCCACAGGTATTTTTCTGATCCGGCGTCCAAACCTGAATATTCGCATGGAATAAGTTTTTTGTGCGATAGTAGTACAATTAAAATCAGCTCTAATCAACAAGTAATGAAGAAAAGTTTACTTTATGTGTTTGGCCTGTTATTAATATGCGCAGTTTCTGTTAATCAGGCTTCGGCTCAGAATAGAACGAATGGTTCAATTAAAGGTCAGATTTACGACTCAACAGAAAAGAAATCTTTGGAAGGCGCCACTATTACCGTGTTGAAAAGTGCAGATTCCAGCGTAGTGAACTATGCCATTTCAAATAATAAAGGTGAATTTCAAATAAACAATATTCCTTTCGGATCACATTTTATAGCAGTAACCTATCAGGGTTTTGCTGATTATTTTCTTCATTTCAGTATTGATGCTGCAAATCCCACTAAAGATTTCGGAAGAATCAACATGACGGGGAGTGCAACCGAGCTGGATGAAGTGATTATTGTTGATAATACTCCGATTAGAATCAAGGGAGATACTATTCAGTTCAAGGCCGATCAGTTTAAAACTAAACCTAATGCAACGGTTGAGGATTTGTTGAAAAAATTACCTGGAGTGGTTGTGGATAAAGACGGTAATATTGAAGCACAGGGTGAAAATGTACCTAAAGTACTGGTAAATGGTAAGGAGTTTTTTGGAAACGACCCTAAAATGGCCACCAAAAACCTTACCGCTGATATGATTGAAAATATTCAGCTGTTCGATGATATGAGTGATCAGGCCAAGTTTTCCCGTATTGATGACGGAAGCCGCACCAAGACGATAAATATTAACCTGAAGAAGGGAATGAATAAAGGCTATTTCGGCCGGGCACTGGCAGGAATCGGTACAGACGGAAGATATGAGTCCAGCTTGAACATAAACCGCTTTAACGATAACCAGCAGATTTCTCTCGTCGGAGGTTCTAACAACGTTAACAAACAATCCTTTTCATTTAATGACGTAGTTGGTGGAATGGGCGGATTTGGAAGCACAAGCACAGGTGGTGGATTTGGCGGCGGAGGTTTCGGTGGCGGTGGCTTCGGTGGTGGAGGTCGCGGCGGATTTGGAGGTGGCGGCTTCGGTGGAGGCGGTGGCCGCGGTGGCGGTGGTATGATGGTGATAGGACGCGGTGGCGGTGGCTTTGGTGGAGGTCGCGGTGGCTGGGGTGGCGGAAGCTCAGCTATTACCAGGTCTAGCAGTATTGGTGTAAACTATCGTGATACCTGGGGTCCTAAGATTGATATCACAGGAAGCTACTTCTTCTCTGATTCTAAGTCAACAACTGAACAGAATACACTTACCCAAACCTTTCTGAAATCAGTAACCAGAGGTGATTCTACCACTTTTCAGAACCAGGACAGAACTTCTACTAACTTCAACCAGAACCACCGGTTCAATATGAAGTTTGAATATTATATTGATTCCAATAATTCATTCTTGTTTACACCCAGACTTACCTTACAGAATTCTTCGTCTGAAAGTATGGACCGGATTTCAACCCGCTCAGTGTATGATGGAACAGACTATCTGGCCAGTGAAGGTTACAGCAGTAACTCCAACAAAAGAGAAGGCTTAAGCATGGAAAACGAAATGCTGTACAGAAGAAAGTTTGGAAAAATTGGCCGTACGCTTACTTTAGGTTGGAATAACTCAATCAATAACAGTGACGGTTCAGGTTATATTTTAAGTCCGCTTACTTTTTATAACCCCGACGGGTCTACTCAAACTTTCAGTGAGCAAAACTTCAGATCAACACAGGAAACCAGAGCGAATAATAACCGTATAAGTGCATCCTACACAGAACCGATCGGACTTAACAAACTGTTAGAATTTAACTACGCATACACGCACAACAAGAGCAGATCGGACAGAAAAGCGTTTGATTACGACAATATATCAAAGGAGTATAGTTTGGTAAATGCAGCGCAAACCAACTATTTTGAAAATAAATTTACTGCAAATCGTGTGGGGTTCAATTTCCGCGTAAAACAGCAGAAATATAATTATCAGATCGGTGGTGCGGTGCAGACATCAGATCAGGAAAACAGGACCGTAAGAGCGCTGACTGGCAAGGATACTACCATCCGCGAACGTTACACCAATTTCTTCCCGACGGCAAACTTTAATTACGATTTCTCAAGAAATACAAATCTTCGGATTAACTACAGAGGAAGAACAAATCAACCTAATATTAACCAGTTACAGGATCTGCCTGATCAAACTAATGTGGCATCGGGGCAGATTACAAACGGAAACCCATTCCTGAAACAGGAATACAATAATAATATCGGAATCAACTATAACAGCCTGAATACCTCAAACTTCCGTTTCTTCTCGGCCAGACTGAGTTTCGACAATACATTCAACAAGATTTCCAATGCGATTGACTCACTTCCTTCAGGTCTTGATATAGGAGATATAGATTATCCCCGCGAACAAATCCGATATGTGGTACCAGTAAACGTTGATGGTAATTTCAGCGTTTCCTCTAATCTTAATTTAGGATTCCCGCTATCCGGAAACATGCAGGGAAGTAATATCAATTTCGGAAACTCAGTTCGATTCAGCAGAGACATTGGTATTCTCTATAAAGAAAGAAATGTAGTGAATACATGGACCATTTCCCAGAACGCTGGAGTTAACCTCAGTTTCAACGAAAAATTCGATGTGGCATTAAACGGAAGAATAAGCTATAACAAAAGCAATTCTACTGCACAGCAGGCTCAGAATACGAAATACTTTACACATTCTTATTCAACTGACCTGACTTATTACCTGCCTTCGAACTTCATTATCTCAACAGATTTTGATTATATCATTAACAGAGGCCTGGAAGATGAATTCAACCAGTCAGTTCCTTTATGGAATGCATATATTTCAAAACAATTATTTAAAAAGAAAAATGGCGAAGTGAGATTTTCTGTCAACGATTTGTTGAATCAGAACAGAAGCATCGACAGAAGTATTACCAACTTTGGAATTATTGACACCCGTTCAACTGTCTTGAAACGTTACTTCATGCTCACTTTCACCTATAATCTTAGAAAGGCGGGCGCAACTGAGCAAGACCGCAGAAATAACAGAATGCCTGGTGGTATGCCCTGGCATATGAGACGTCAGTTAGAAGAATCAAAAAATAATTCGGATTCAGAGAAGAAAACCGACACACGGTCAAATATGCGTTCAGATATACGCTTCTGAAACTAGTTTTTCGGACGGAAACATGCAAGCAACCTGTAAAGAAAACCCCGGCATCATGCCGGGGTTAAATTTAATGGGTATTCAGTGGTAAGCGTGTTTTTATAAAAACATTTGTTATTTAAGTATCTGTTTCTGTTTTTCAGTAGGTGTACTTCTTCCGAACGGTGTTTCACCGGTAAAAAACAAACTCAGTAAGGATTTAAAAAGCAGAAGAGGGTTAGCCGAGGGCCTGTAATATTTTCTGTAAATCACGGCTTCGTGATAAGAGAAATGAATGCGATTCTTCTTCATGATATTGGTTTTGGGTGTTCAGGCGATTGAGTTTCACCAGTACTGAAAACGTATTATAATTGCATTTATTGTATAAAGTAATTTTCCTGTATTAGTTGAGTAGTTTAACGATACCGGAAAGTTCAGGAAATTTATATCTTGCGCTAAAATCCCGTCTATGAAACTGCTCAATACCCTATTGTTCCTTTTTTCGTTTGCCTTAAACCTCACCGCACAGAACTCCGAGAACCGCAAATTCAACTTAAACTTACCCTCTTCTTCGGTTAAACCTCATCTGGAGGAGGTTCTTAAAGATTATCCCAACGCATTCCGGAATATACAGGGCGTAGAAATCTGCACCTACCCCGGATATACCACCTATGAATGTGCAAGGGAAATTCCCGGTGCAGTTTCTGCCAGCATATCGCGCTACGCTACTGAGAACGGTAATGTAGTTAGTTTTGAAGCGCTGATGTTTAGTTCCGAAAATTTTAATCAGGCTGCAGCAAAATACCGCTCCTTATTTAATGATCTAAGTAAAGGAGTGATTAAAATGGACCGACACCGCCATTACGTACTCGACGGAACATTTGAAAAACCTTTCGAAGAAAAGAAGTTTTTTGAAACCAGCCTGAGATTACTACCGGCCGACGAAGTTGTTGACAAGCTGAAACTGGTAATAACAATCGAATATGTATTCCCAGAATGGCAGGTAAAAATAAAACTATATGATAAAGAAGCCGATGATCAGATCATCCTGGGTGATGAAGACGATGACATGTAAA
>DATCKB010000431.1:0-2935 GCA_036562505.1 Parasegetibacter sp.
GAACTAACCCTTTCAGAACTCGAATGGGTTACCACCATCAACAAAGAATCGCTACAACATTTCTTTCTTTCAAAAGGTTTTGCGTTGATAGCAGATGAGCCGTCAAAAATATCATTGGAAGGAGAAGAAAAAATTAAACTAACCTTCTATTGCTGTAATCAATCCGATTTCTTTCAACAGTTGTTCCGAACCAGTGCGTCTCCGGCATTTCTCGAAGCGTGGAATACAGATAGTTCAAACGCCTTGTCAGAAGAGGAAATATTTTCCCGCGCTAACCTCAGCTATATTTCTCCCTGCCTGAGAGAATCCGCAGATATTATTGAATCTGCAAAGCAGGGAAAACTTCCTGAACTCATCTGCGAAAAAGATATTAAAGGTATCATTCACACTCACAGCAACTGGAGCGACGGTGTGAATACTATTGAAGAAATGGCAACCGCTCTGATCGAAAAAGGATTTGAATACCTTGTCATCAGCGACCACTCCAAAAGTGCTTTCTACGCTAACGGACTAACAGAAGTGAAAATAGCAGAGCAACATCGATATATTGATGAACTCAATAAAAAACTTGCACCCTTTAAAATTTTCAAAAGCATAGAATGCGATATACTGAACGATGGCTCGCTCGATTACTCCGATGATATACTGAACAGTTTCGACCTGGTCATCACATCCATACACTCCAACCTTAAAATGACGGAAGAAAAAGCAATGCAGCGCCTGCTTAAAGCCATTCAACACCCCGCAACTACGATACTCGGACATATGACCGGAAGGTTATTGCTGAGCAGGAGCGGATATCCGGTTGATCATGAGCTTATCATTGAAGCATGTGCAGCACACAAGGTAGTAATCGAATTGAATGCACACCCGAGGCGACTAGACATCGACTGGCACTGGATAAAAAAAGCCACAGATAAGGGTGTTTTGATTTCCATTAATCCGGATGCCCACTCTATTGAAGGGTTTAACGATATTCGTTATGGTGTACTGGCCGCGCAAAAAGGTCTGCTTCAGGCCAGCCAGAACCTCAGCAGTTTTTCACTAGCCGAATTTGAGCATTTTCTGAAAACAAAGAAATGATACTATCAGGGTCTTCCTTCTCAGGAATTCAATCAGAAACCTTATTTTTCTTTATCGGCAACACCACGTAAAATGTTGTTCCTTCTTCCGAGGTTTCGAACCAGATATCACCTTTTGCCTGCTCTACAATACTCTTACACATTGCCAATCCCAGTCCGGTTCCGGAAGACTTTGTGGTGAAATTAGGTGTAAATATTCTGGAATGCATTTCTTTCGGAATACCGGTTCCCTTATCGCTGATTCTTATCTGCACCCTGTCGTCACCCTGCAATTCTTCAATGATACTAACCTGGCTGATCGAATCAGATTCGTAAGCTTCCCAGGCATTCTGTATTAAGTTCGTAAACAACCTGTTCATCTGGGTTTTATCGAGATCCACAATCACAGGCTGATCAACCGGCTGCCAGTTAATGATCAGATTTTCATTTGTCTGATATAGCTCCACCAAAGAATTGATAATTTCATTTAAATCGAACACCTCATGCCGGGTGTTTCCAATATTGGCAAACTGAGAAAAGTCGGACGCAATTTTCGACAGGTGCTCAATCTGCTCAATGAGCGTAGAGGCTACGCTGGCAGTCATTTCTTTCACATTCGGGGAATTATTATCAATCGCTTTCTGCAGATATTGAATACTCAGTTTCATAGGGGTTAACGGGTTCTTGATTTCATGGGCTACCTGGCGGGCCATTTCCCGCCACGCACCTTCCCTTTCACTTTTTGCCAAGGCAGCTGCACTCTCTCCTAATTTCCGTACCATCTTGTTATACTCGTTAACGAGCTCCCCTATTTCATCATCCCTCTTCCAGATTATTTCTTCATTCAGCTTACCCAGATTCACTTCTTTCATTTTATCTCCGATCACCGAGAACGACTGAGTAATCCGGTTTGCGATAAATAACGCTATCACTCCGGCGATCAGAAAAATGAATGCATTAAGATTGATGATAGTTACGAGAAAGTTGGAAATCTCCTGATTGAGCTCCTTCTGCGAAGCAAAATAGGGAATGTTTAAATAGGCAAATGCATTGCCCGATTCGTCTCTCACCGGAGCATATATACTGAGATACTCCAGTTTTCCGATATGCTCCCGCTGCACCACCTGCACCTGTTTTAGCTTATTCAATTTATAATAGGCTACAGGATTCATTTTTTCACTCAGTATTCCCTTCTCATAAACAATCTGTCTTGAAGTAACCTTTAACTGCCCGTTTAAATCATAAAGATTCACCTCAGTATTATGAATTTCAGAAATCTCATCTATTAAGGATTGCAGTTGTGCGTCAGATGCAAAGTGTTCACCCTCGTACAATCCGACAAATAAATGCTGATCATCAATCTTGTTTTTCAGATCATTCACCATAATCTGCATCGCCCGGCTCAATCTGTCGCGGTTATTGTTATTATACCGATTGATAAAAAAGGATATCGTAGCAATACCAATTACTACAAAGGAAAATAAACTAATGAAAATAATAGTTGTGTGCACCTGTGTGCGGATGTTCAACTGCCAGAGCTTTCGCAATCCGGAAAGCCTGAACTTCGATTGAAGAATCAGCGATAAAAGCCTGAAGCAGGAAACAAGGAAAAGAAATGCACAGAAAATATAGGCAAATAGTGTAATCGCTTCAATCACCGAATTAACCTTTCTCGCTATCACCACATACTTGTCGGATGCCACTTTATACCACAACTCGTCATAATTCCCCTTATTAATGATATGAATATCTTCTACCGGCAGCCTCGATTTATCTAACCGTGTAGGAAACGGATATTCATTATAGTTATTGATCAGCTCATATTTATTGTAAATAGCATAGGAATAGAATGGCGAGAACTCGGGGTCATAATC
>DATCKB010000433.1:0-8039 GCA_036562505.1 Parasegetibacter sp.
GTTACAGCGGTGGGTGACTGTTCGTATGTATCTGGCTGCCAGCTGTGGAAGGGGAAAATCGGCATCTTGATAGCAAACGCTATGAAGAGCGCCCAGAATACCCAGTTTTGCTGACTTATAGTAAGATTCAGATCATGAAAAGACGCGATGGAGAATGATGCATCCGGGGTTTGAAAATACAGATAGATTAAAGTTATCAGCATGAACAACGAACCCAGGAAGGTATAGATAAAGAATTTGAAAGTTGCTGCGATGCGCTTCTCGCCTCCCCATGTAGAACAAAGAAAATAAGCAGGAATCAGTGCGAGTTCCCAGAAAAAGTAAAATAATAATGCATCCATTGCCAGGAACACACCAAGCAATCCGGCCTGAGCCAATAACATTAATCCGAAGAAACGGCCGGCACTGTTATAATTATTTTTCCATGTTGCAAGGAAGATCAAAGGAAATGCGAGCGCTGTAAGCAGACAAAGCATTTGCCCCATTCCATCAAGCGCAATAGTAAAACGGCTACCCAGTAATTGTATCCAGGGTGCATCGAATTTCAAACATTCGGGTTGATTATATACAAAGATTCCTGCCAGAGATACAGCCAGCGTCAAGATCGAGCAGAGCATTGCCCAGTTGCGGGAAACCTGTGCATTCTTAATAAAGAAGGTTGCCAATCCGCCCAGCAAAGGAATAAGAATCAGTAAAACTGGAATCATTTTTTTATAAATTCAAAATTCAAAATCTTATATAGTTTCTCGCCTCAGGCAAAACAAAAGTCAAATCGCTACAATTTCCGGATTCAGGTATATCCCGAATACTCAGTTGACCGATTTATTAAAGCCGTACACCTAACCGTTCACTACAAAAAGAACTTAATCACAAAGAACAGAATAACGCAAATCACCATAAGCAGAATATAACCGCCTACCTGTCCGGTTTGCAGTAACCTGATCTGCCTTCCGCTATACTGCACTGCTCTTCCCACCCCGTTCACAAATCCATCTATCACATATCGTTCAATAATATTATTCAGGAATTTCGCCAGCCACATCAGAGGTTTCACAATAATGGTATCATACAATTCATCGATATACCATTTGTTCTCGAGGAACTTGCCTAAACCGGTTGATGCTTCTTCGCCGGATTGATATTTTCTGAATTTGCTTACAGCAAGTAAGCAAACCACAATTATGAGTACAGTGCTTACTGCCATTAATATCAATTCCAGACTATGATCAATAGCATGCGGCGTAGAACGTGCTGCCGAACCAGCAAAAACTGGTGCCAGATATTCCTGCAACCAGTGGCCGCCGCGCATGAAGATTTCAGGTATTCCCATAAAACCGCCGACCACTGCCAATAATGCAAGAACAACTAAAGGAATGGTCATTGCAGATGGACTCTCATGTGGTTGATGTGCAGAGTGAGCATCAGCGTTATGTGAACCATGTGCATCTTCGTCTGTGGTAAACGTAGCGTGATCGTCGGCCACCTGTGCATCGTTCGCGTGTGATTCACTGTGACTATTTCCTCTGAATTTTCCGAGGAAGGTCATGGCATACAAACGGAACATATAAAAAGCGGTTAACAGTGCACCTGCTACACCCAGATAATATAAAAGAGGATTCTTAGCATAAGCGCCCATCAGAATTTCATCTTTTGAGAAGAACCCGCTGAATGGAGGAATTCCGGCGATAGCCAGACATCCCAGCAGGAATGTGATGTGGGTAACGGGAAGGTATTTTTTGAGACCTCCCATTCTTCGGATATCCTGCTCATGGTGCATAGCGTGGATCACAGAACCAGCACCAAGGAATAGCAATGCTTTGAAGAATGCGTGGGTGATAACATGAAACACAGCGCCGGTGAAGGCTCCAACACCAAGTGCAAGGAACATATAACCTAACTGCGACACGGTAGAATATGCCAGAACTTTTTTGATATCGTTTTGCTTAAATGCTATTGTTGCAGCCAGCAGGGCAGTCGCCAAACCAATTACCGCAACGATTTGCTGGGTCACCGGAGCCATGGTATAGAGTACATTGCTTCTGGCAATCATATAGATACCAGCGGTAACCATCGTAGCCGCGTGGATGAGAGCAGAAACGGGAGTTGGACCGGCCATCGCATCGGGCAGCCAGGTATATAAAGGAATCTGCGCACTTTTACCTGTTGCACCAATAAAGAGTAACAACGTGATACCGGTAATATCGGTAGTGGTGAGTAAAGCCAGGCTGTCTTCGGAAAATACTTCTGAGAAAGTAAGTGAGCCGAGTTTAGCCACCATCCAGAACATTGCAATCAGAAAAGCCAGATCACCAATTCTGTTCATGATGAAGGCTTTCTTTGCAGCATTGTTATAATTATTGTTTTTGAACCAGAATCCGATTAGCAGATAAGAACAGAGCCCGACTCCTTCCCAACCTATAAACATCACCACAAAGTTTGACCCCAGTACCAAAAGGAGCATGGAGAAAACAAAGAGGTTGAGATATGAGAAATAGCGCGCAAAATGATGCGGCTCTTCCTCTTTCATATAGGAGGTTGAGTAAAGATGAATCAGAAATCCGACACCTGTAATTACCAGCAGAAATAAAGAGGATAACTGATCTATCTGAAAAGCAAATGGAATATGAATCTGATCGATATGAATAAAATCGAACAGCGGCGGAACAGAAATACTTCCTCCCTGCAGCTGCATGAACAGCATTACACTCACCACAAAAGACGCCAGGATCGTACCACTGCCAATAATACCCGAAGCAGCTTTCGATAAATTTTTTCTCATTAATCCGTTGATCAGAAAACCAATCAGGGGAAACAACGGAACTAAGTAAACGAGTTTGGTCATATCAGTAAGGTTCAAAAAAGTCTTATTAGTGCTTCAATCGGTTCAGGAAGTTCACATCTATCGAATGTACGTTTCTGAACATCATCACAATTATTGCCAGTCCAACAGCCACTTCTGCGGCAGCTACTACCATTATAAAAAACACAAATAGTTGTCCGTCTATTCCCGCATTGGGATTCGCCATTGCACCTTCAATATTAGCAGTATGATAATGCATTTTCGAGAAAGCAACCAGCAGCAGGTTCACTGCATTCAGCATCAGTTCCACGCACATGAAAATAATAATTGCATTACGGCGTATAAGCACTCCCGTTACTCCGATACAGAACAGGGCAATTGCGAGAAAAATGTAATAGTTAATAGGCATACACCAAATTGAGATTTATAAGTTACGCCCTCTTTCCTAGGGCCACAGCACCAACCATTGCACTTAAAAACAAAATACTGCTCACTTCAAAAGGAACAACATAATCGGTGAACAGGGTCTTACCTAAATTTTCAATCAGTCCAACTTCCCCCTTATTCATATAGGCTATATTGTTCTTTACGTCAGCATCTTTAAGAGCAGCTACGAGTACCAGCATAAGGCATCCACCTGAAACGGCACCTGCCAGTCTGAGCCATTTATTTTTCCTTGGCTCGGTATCGGAATTCAGGTTCATCAGCATCACCACAAAGAGGAAGAGTACCATAATGGCACCTGCGTAAACTATCAGGTTTACAATTCCGATGAACTGCGCATTCAATAAAATATAATGGCCGGAAATGGCGAAAAATGTAGCCACCAGTAACAACACACTGTGAATAGGATTCTTGCTCAACACTACTCCGATAGCACCGCTTAGGGCAAGTACCGTGAGAAACCAAAAAAGAATTTCTGTTACAGACATAGTTTAAATTATATATTACTCCTTTTTGCTTTTGCGTAGCCTTCGGGATCTGTTTTTGGATTTGGAATCAGCAATTCATTCTTACTATAAATAAACCCTTTTCTCTGATAGTTAGCAGGAGCAAAGGTTTCTGAAAGATAGATGGCGTCTTTCGGACAGGCTTCTTCGCAAAATCCGCAGAAGATACAGCGCAGCATATTGATTTCATATTTTGCTGCATATTTCTCTTCTCGGTAGAGATTCTCTTCACCGGGCTGGCGTTCTGCTGCTTCCATAGTGATGGCTTCAGCCGGACAGGCCAATGCGCAGAGTCCGCACGCTGTGCAACGTTCTCTTCCCTCCTCATCACGGTTAAGCACCTGAATACCTCTGAAAACCGGACTGAATGGCCGGGTTTGTTCAGGGTAGTTAATGGTTGCTTTTTTTCTGAAGATATGGCTGAATGTGATCCCCATTCCCTTCATAATAGCAGGAAGATAGAGGCGCTCCATGAAATTCATGGGACTTCTGTCAACCGGTTTCGCTCTGTTAGTTAATCGCATGATCTATTCGTTTATTCCTGCAATGCAGGAGTGTTTTATTTGTTCAACCAAAGAATTACCAGTGCTGTGATGACCATATTCACCAAAGCAAGTGGAATCAACTTCTTCCATCCTAAGTTCATCAACTGATCGTATCTGAATCTTGGGATAGTCCATCTTACCCACATAAAGAAAAATATAAAGAATGCTATTTTGGCGAATAATGCTATCGCGCCCAGCAAAGCTGCTGTATTAGGCGATAAAGTTGATTCGTCAACAAATGGCATATCATAACCTCCGAAATAAAGGGTTGCTATTATAGCACTGCTGATAAACATGTTGATGTATTCCGCAAACAGATAGAAACCGAGTTTCATGGAAGAGTATTCCTGATGATAACCCATGTTAAGTTCGCTTTCTGCTTCGGGTAAATCGAATGGTGCTCTGTTACATTCTGCGAATGCACAGATGAGGAAGATGAGGAATCCGAGTGGCTGATAAACCACGTTCCACATGCCGGCATCCATTTGTTGTTCAACAATGGTCTTCATGCTTAATGAGCCGGTGAGCATGAGCAGTGCGATGAAGGATAGTCCCATCGGCAACTCATAGGAAATTACCTGAGAGGCACCGCGGAGTGCAGCCATGAGGGAGAATTTGTTATTGGAAGACCATCCTCCGATCATCATTCCGTAAACACCCATACTAACCACACCGAAAATATAAAGCACACCAATGTTGATATCGGCAATTTGCAATTCAACCGTTCTGCCTGCAACTTCTATTGTACTACCCCAGGGGATAACCGCACTTGTCATCATTGCAGTAAGCATAGCCATAGCCGGACCGATAATAAAGAGTAGGCGGTTTGAAGTATTAGGAATGATTTCTTCTTTCATAAAGAGTTTCACTCCATCTGCAAGAGGTTGCAGAATACCAAACGGTCCAGCTCTGTTTGGTCCTCGTCTGTCCTGAATCACGGCTGCGATCTTTCTTTCCGCATAAGTGGAATACATAGCTATAAGTAAACTTACGCCAATGATTCCCGAGATCAGGATGGCTTTTTCCAGTAAAAATGCCCAGTCAATGCTCAATAACTCCATAGTTATTATTTCGATAACTTAAATTATTTGGTTTCCTCCCCGCCTTTCTTATTAAACACCTCGCTTGTTGCGGGTCCTTCAATTTCTGAAAGTTTAATTTCAGGTTTGTTTACCTCACTCACACTATGAATATCCATCAGCAGCCGGGGTTTAACACCGCTCATTACTTTTTCGATGGTTTCGTTAGGACGTTCAACCTCACGGTAATGGTTCTGCGAAATCACAGATTGTCTGCTTACGTTTCTCGGACCTTCAATAATCCAGTCGCTCGTATTTTTCTTTTCAAACCGGCAGGTGTTACATATCCAGGCTGTTGATCCGTCAGGCAATGATTCAACTTCACCCCACTGGTCTTTTCTGGCTGTAACCCGGTACACTTCATCGCCCCTGTACCAGAGTGTTACTTTACCGCAGCATTTATCGCAATCGCGATGTGCCTCAACGGGTTTAAGGAACCAAACTCTGTTTTTGAAGCGGAAAGTTCTATCGGTTAATGCGCCAACGGGACAAACATCAATAACGTTGCCGCTGAATTCATTATCGATTGCCTTTCCGATCAGGGTTGAAATTTCAGAACGCTCTCCTCTTTCCAGTACTCCGTGTAAACGCATATTGGTCAGTTGTTCTGCGGTGTACACACAACGATAGCAGAGGATGCAGCGTGTCATGTGCAATTGTACATAAGGACCAATATCTTCCTTTTCAAATGTTCTTCTCGGAAATTCGTAGCGGGTTGATTCTGCACCATGTTCGTAACTCAGATCCTGCAGGTGACATTCACCGGCCTGGTCGCAGATCGGGCAATCGAGCGGGTGATTAATCAGCAGGAATTCCACCACTCCTTTGCGCGCATCAATTACTTTCTCACTGGTGATATTTTTTACCACCATGCCGTCCATCACGGTAGTACGACAGCTCGCCACCAGCTTGGGCATGGGGCGTGGGTCTGCGGTAGAACCGGCGGCTACTTCAACCAGACAGGTACGGCATTTACCACCACTTCCCTGCAATTTGCTGTAATAGCACATTGCAGGAGGTGCTACATCACCGCCGATCTGCCTTGCAGCATTAAGGATTGTTGTTCCCGGAGGAACTTCAATGGTGATGTTGTCGATGGTTACTTTAAATAGTTTATCGTCCATGCGAATTCAGATTCAATTTTGAATTTTTACTTCTTCAATAGGATCAGCATACCTGCCGATTCCATAGTTTCTCACCAGACACTCTTCAGGATTCAGCACATGCCATTCAAACTCATCACGGAAATGTCTGATCGCAGCAGCTACGGGCCATGCGGCGGCATCGCCAAGCGGGCAAATAGTGTTTCCTTCAATCTTTCTCTGGATATCCCAAAGCAGATCGATATCACTCATTTTACCTTTCCCGTTTTCAATATTTTTCAGGACCCTGTACATCCAGCCGGTTCCTTCGCGGCAGGGTGAACATTGTCCGCAACTTTCATGCATATAAAAATGCGCAAGGGTCATGGTATGTTTTACAATACACTGATCCTCGTCGAGCACAATAAAGCCGCCTGAACCCATCATGGTTCCTGATACAAACCCTCCGTCAGACAGACTTTCATAGTTCATGTAGCGGGTTTCTCCTTTTGCAGTTTTCAAAAGAAGATTTGCAGGAAGAATGGGAACTGAAGAACCACCGGGAATACAAGCTTTGAGTTTTTTTCCGTTGGGAATTCCGCCGCAGTATTCGTCGGAATAGATAAACTCTTCTACTGAAATAGTCATATCAATTTCATATACCCCTGGTTTGTTGATATTACCGCAGGCGGAGATGAGTTTTGTTCCGGTGGAGCGGCCAACTCCGATTTTCGCATATTCATCTGCTCCGATGTTCATGATCGGTACAACGGCAGCAAGTGTTTCCACGTTATTGACCACTGTTGGAGAATCCCACAAACCTTTAACCGCAGGGAATGGAGGTTTGATTCTTGGATTGCCGCGTTTACCTTCGAGCGATTCAAGCAGTGCTGTTTCTTCACCACAGATATAGGCACCGGCACCGCGGTGTACATAGATTTCAAGATCGAAACCACTGCCTTTGATATTCTTTCCTAACCAACCGTTTTGTTTTGCTTCTTCGATGGCTTGTTCGAGAATATCGGGTATCCATGCATATTCCCCACGTATATAAATATACGCAGTGTTCGAACCAAGTGCATAGGATGATATAATCATTCCCTCAATCAGAAGGTGAGGGATAAATTCCATTAAGTATCTGTCTTTAAACGTGCCTGGCTCAGATTCATCGGCATTACAAACCAGATATCTGGGAATTCCTTCGGGTTTTGCGAGGAAGCTCCATTTCATACCGGTAGGGAAACCCGCACCTCCTCTACCTCTGAGACCGCTCTTTTTCACTTCTTCAACCACATCGTCTGGAGACATCTTCAGGGCTTTCTCCACAGCATTATAGCCACCTTCGCGGCGATACACCTCGTATCCCCTGATGCCTTCAACGTTTATCTTTTCTAGTAATAATTTTCTGGACATGGTGAAAATTCAAATTCCTTTTAAATATTCAGAGCCATTTATAATTTTTCTGTTTCTTCGCAATGTTAATCTGAAGTAAAAATCAGTCTGTATTTTGTCTCGCCTGAAACGAAATTAATTTCTGACTTTTTACTTTTGACTTTCCGATTGCTCCTTTCTCATGCACTCTT
>DATCKB010000501.1:0-6909 GCA_036562505.1 Parasegetibacter sp.
GCATTGGGCTATCTGGTCATTCATCGTTCCCTGCACCCTTAAGCCGCGACTCAGTTAAATCAGGCTGTGGAAAAAATACCCCATTTTTTCACCTTCCGGGCTGGCTGTATAATTTCAGAACTACATCGAAATCGTTACTTGCAAGATACTGATATTGAGATTCTATTATGACTACGAGTAAAGCACCTGAAAAATCTGTACTTCGCAAAATATTAAAATGGCTGGGAATAATCCTGTTATCGGTCTTTCTGTTGCTGATAATTATATGGCTCCTTCTTCAGACACAATGGGCTCAGCGAATAATCAGAGAGCAGGCAACGACCTATCTCGAAAATAAATTGCAAACAAAAGTCAGTATTGGAAATATTCGAATCAACTGGTTTTATAATCTTGAACTGGAAAAAATTTATCTGGAAGATAAAGCTCAATCGCCACTTCTTTATCTCGGAAAACTTGAGGTGAACTACCGTCTGCTTGATCTCCTTAGCAACCAGATTACGGTTAATAAACTTGAGATCGATAGTCTGATGGTTAATATTTACCGTTCCCGGGGAGATACTGATTTCAATTTTCAGTTTATTGTAGATGCTTTCAGTTCCGAGGACAGTTCTTCTTCGGATTACAACACCGATACTCTTGAATCCGGAACCGCCCTGCGGTGGGAATTAGGAAAACTTTCACTTCAAAAAATCGATCTGAAATTTAACGACGAGCCGGGCGGACAGCATTATTCACTTCAACTCACCAGTCTGGAAACCCGCATTAACAAATTTGATCTGACTGATCAAAAATACGGCGTGGAATACCTGAGAACAAATGGACTTTCAGGATTAATAGCAATGCGGCCTTCCACATTTCCTGAAGAAAGTTCAGCGAGCGATACGTCAGCATCAGAGGGACTTCTTCCGGAATTCACAGTTGACGAACTTTCTCTGAAAGAAACCAGATTCATTATGACGAGCAGCGAATCAGGGCTGAATGTTAATACTGTTGCCGGTTTGCTTTCAGGAGAAAAAATATATCTGAATCTGAACGACTATCATGCTGCTGTAAAACTTTTCGAATTAAGCGAACACCATACTTATATCGTACAACATCCTTTAAACGGGAATACTGTTTCGAAGGTGGCTGAGAAAGCGGAAACTTCATTATCCGAACCGGAACAAAATAATTTCACTTTTTCATTCGACCGGATAATTATTAAAAACAATCGCTTTACCTACGATGACAACACTCAGCCGCGATTAACAAACCAAACGGATTTCTCTCACCTGGATATAGCCAATATTCAAACTGAAATTCGGGATATAAGTTTCGACGGAGATACCTATGCAGCCATTATCAGGAATTTCTCATTTAAAGAACAAAGCGGGTTGACATTAAAGCAACTTCGGGGTAACCTTAAATACAGCGACAGAGAAGCGGAAATCTCCGATGGAATTATTCAGACAAATAACAATAATCTCAGCTTTAATCTTTCTGCCACTTACCCATCTCCTGATCAGGCGACAAAATTTCCTGATCGCGTACAGATTCAGGCAAACCTGAATTATTCTACACTTAACATACGCGACTTGCTGTATTTACAACCAGAACTGGCTACTAACGAATATGTTCAACCGCTCCTGGATAAAGACATTTTTCTCGACACACGAATAGTTGGCAGATTAAATAACCTTGACATCAAAAGGCTCCAACTTAAACAAGGAGATATTTTACTCGATGCAACAGCAAAGGTCACCGGACTGCCCGACACAGATAAATTGAGAATCGATCTGAAACTGCTTCAGTTCAGCGGTACTAAAGACGGATTAGCAGCCCTCCTTCCACCCGGACTCATATCTACAGATATGCCGGTGCCTGATAATTTCGAACTATCGGGGACGTATAGCGGATCCATGAATGATATGAAAGCTGATCTTATTTTTAAAAGTTCAAGCGGCGACATTCTCTTATCGGGCGCAGTAAGCAATTTATCGGATTCGATTAACGCAAGATATGATGCGCGTATACAAACCAGTAATCTGCGGTTAGACAAAATAACGAATGACACCAGTTACGGGAAGGCCTCCTTAATATTTACCGTAAGCGGACAGGGACTGACACCATCCAGTGCAAATGCAATATTCAGCGGAAAAATTGATGAAGCGAAGGCTATCGGTTATACCTATACTAATATTAATCTGGAAGGCAGGATTGCAAACAGCTTTCTGAGCGCAGATATGAAAACCGATGACCCTAACCTGCAATCTGCCCTTACTCTGGAATATAACTTCAGCCCATCCCGGCCATCGCTGAATACAAGTTTCGACCTGCTATATGCCGACCTTCATCACCTGGGATTTAATGCAGAGCCCTTAACCGTTAAAGGAGCCCTGACAGTGGATTTGCCTGTAGCTAACCCTGACAATCCGGAGGGCACAATTTACCTTACAGATATGCAATTAGGGTATAACGGCAATATTTACCCGCTTGATACCCTTAGTATCGTTGCTACACATACAGCTGACACTCAGGATATCAGAATACGGGGACCTTTTTTCGTGGCCGGTCTGAAAGGTAGTTACAAGCTGACCACACTAGGAAATTCGATACAAAGGTTCCTGAATCCGTATCTGAACATGTTCACCGACTCTCTTTCGTTGGTAAACGATACATTGGGCGTAGTTAATAATCAGGCACAACTGAGAGGTGCTATATTTTACCCGCGCGAGCTGACACCCTTCATTCCCGAATTAACACAGATGTCGCCTTTTCGGTTTGAAGTAAATCTGAACGACAGAGAACGCATATTCGAACTTGAGGCCGGACTCCAGCAACTTCATTACGGTGATTTTGTTGTTGACTCGTTAGCCATAACAGCAAGTGCTGAAAATGACAGCCTGAAGTATTATATCGGATTAAATCAGCTAATCCACCCCTTGCTCCCATTAAATGAAAGTGTGCTTACCGGATATATGAAACAGGGGACTTTGAACTGGGAGTTGCACCTCCACGATGAAAATGAGAAAGAAAGGTATTTGCTTGGTGGTGTTTTATTAAATGAGCCTGAGGCTACTATCCTGAAATTGCACGAAAACCTCCTGATGAACCGGGAATCGTGGAAAGTAAATGAAGACAATAGTATTGTCTTTGCCAACGGTGGTCTCCGGGGAGGAAATCTCCTTCTCTCGAAAAACAGTCATCAGATAAGCATCACTACGGGAAACAACGGTCAGCCGGTGGATGTGGTTTTTACAGATTTTCCGCTTGACGCCCTTTCCATGCTGATTGAAAGAGATACAGCCATTGCTGAAGGAACGCTTAACGGTCGCATACATATCCCTGTTATTAATCCTATTCAGTTCACTGCAGATCTGGTTATCGACAGTCTGAAAGGATTCGGATATCCGGTAGGAACTCTTACAGCAAAAATTAACAGCTCTGAACCACAACTTTTTAATCTTGATATACTTCTCGGTGCCAACGAAAACGATGTAAAAATTACCGGCTGGTATCAGGGAACGGATGAGGGGAGTATGGATATTAATCTTGCGCTTAGTCCGCTTAACCTCATCAGTCTTCAGCCCTTTATGATTAATGTGCTGGATTCGATGCAGGGGCGTATAAACGGCAACCTTACCGTTTCCGGAACACCAGCCAGCCCCCGGATACGTGGCACACTCACCACAGACAGGGCAAATATGGTTTATCATGATTTCAATACTTATTTAAATATGCCTCGTGAAACCATTGTATTTGATGAGCAGGGCATTCTTTTAAGAGAATTTGTATTGCAGGATCGCAGACGAAATGAAGCCGTGATTTCAGGACGAATTATCACTACAGATTACGATGATTTCAAATTCAACCTTCGATTAAACGTAAATAATTTTCTTGCTGTTGCTGAGCGCTCTCATCCCGAACAAATGGTTTACGGTCCGGCCTATATTGACGCGGATCTGCGGGTAACCGGCGACATGAATCTTCCGGAAGTAGAAGGTCAGGTGGCGCTGCAGGATAAATCAGAGTTAACTATTGTGATTCCCGGCGAGGACCCGGGTTTGGTAGACCGTGAAGGTGTGATAGAATTTATAGATATGAGTAATCCGCCGGACTCTTCATTAGTAAAGAATCAGGAGCCGTCGGGAGACCTGACAGAGGCGGTTATCAAAGGATTTTCAGCTAGTATAAATGCCATAATCACACCCCAGTCAGCATTAACGATAGTGCTTGATGAACAAAACGGCGACTACCTCGACGTAAAAGGGTCTGCCGATATAAACATGACGATGGATCCGAGCGGGAAGACCAGCATGACCGGTCGTTTCCTGGTTGAAGAAGGGCATTATCAGCTTTCTCTTAATCAATTGATTAAACGGGAATTCGAAATTCAGAAGGGAGGAACAATTATCTGGAATGGCGATCCTACATCTGCAACACTGGATCTGAGCGCAGTTTACAACGTTTCTACAACCGCATATACACTTATATCTGACCTTGTCAGTGAAAACGCAGTGGCGTCGCAAAAACAGAGGGTACCTTTTGAGGTATATCTGATGATTAAAGGTGAAATGTTAAAGCCTGAAATAAGCTTCCGGATTGATATGCCTGAAAAGGACCGGAATATTTTTGACGGAACAGTTTATACACGAATCAAACAAATCAATCAGGATCCTTCCGAATTAAACAAACAGGTTATGGGATTGCTGGTATTAAATAACTTTATTGCAGACAACCCGTTCAGTAGTCTGGAAAATAATGCCAGCGATATAGAATCGACTGCAAGAAGAACTGCCGGCAAAATGATATCACAACAACTCAATAATCTGGCAGGCGATCTGATAAAAGGTGTTGACCTGAATTTTGATCTTGAATCTACTGATGATTATACCAGCGGTCAGAAAGAAACCAATACTAATCTGAACGTGGGCTTGTCGAAGAACCTCTTCAATGATCGGACAACCGTTACTGTTGGAAGTAGTTTCGGACTCGAAGGTGATTCCAGAAAATCAGCTTCAGGTATTGCCGGAGATATATCCATTGAATACAAGATCACACGAGACGGAAGATACCGGCTTCGGTTTTTCAGACAAAATGAAAGAGATGTCATCATTGAAGCTGACGTCATTGAAACCGGCTTAAGCTTTGTCTTATTTATGGATTATAATGATTTCAGAGAACTGGTTCAAAAGGTCAAAGGCGACCCCGAAAAAAAGAGAAGAAGAAAAGCTGCAAAAGAAGAAAGAAAAAATGAAAAGAATTAGTCTGATCATATTTGTAATCGGCGTAGTTCTCTCATCCTGCAGTAATCTGAAAAAACTGCCGGAGGGAGAAAAGTTGTATACCGGCGCAAAAATCAGGTTTCGTGATAAGCCACAGAAACAGAAAGCCCTCACTCAGGAACTGGAAGGACTACTTCGCCCGAAACCCAATTCTAAATTCCTGGGAATGCGTGTACGGTTGTCTCTGTACAATCTCGGCCGCGAACCTAAACCCGGAAAAAAAGGATTGAATCATTTGCTCCGAAATAAATGGGGTGAGCCTCCGGTATTATTCAGCAGTGTACGCCCGGAGTTTACGTCAAGAGTATTACGAAATCATCTCGAAAATAACGGATACTTCGAGGCAAACAGTTTCTTTAATATCGAGCACAAAGAAAAAACAGCATCTGTTACCTACACAATAAGGGCCGGACAACAGTATCGTATAAACGAAGTATATTTCCCGGAAGACAGCTCAAGGGTTTCCTCTATACTCAGGGAGAGCTCGCGCGAATCTCTTTTAAAACCCGGAAATCCATTTAATCTGGATTTGATTAAAGAAGAAAGGGAACGTCTTGACCTGGCATTGAAGGAACAGGGATTCTTTTACTTCAGTCCCGAAAATCTGATTATTCAGGTGGATAGTACACTCCGGGGATTAGTAAACCTCTATATCAAAGTAAAGGATAATACTCCTGTTATTGTTCGTCATCCTTATTACATCAATCAGGTAAAAATCTTTGCAAACTACTCGCTCACTGAAGACTCTGCACTTCAGGAAATACCGGGCAGAAAATACCGGAACTTCATTCTTGTCGACCCCGACAGTCTCTTTAAACCCTCAATATTCAGAAGATCGGTTTTCCTTAAACCTGATTCTGTATACAGAAGATCATCACATAACATAACGCTGAGGCGACTGGTTTCGCTGGGGCCATTCAAATTTATCAGAGCTGATTTTGACCGGATCCCCGACAGCAGCAGGCATCTCCTGAATGCTACCATATATCTCACCCCCTATCCCAAAAGAACTATTCAGTTACAGGTAAACGGTAGTTCAAAATCAAACAATTTTGTTGCCTCGGAACTTCGGTTGCAGATGAAGAACCGAAACTGGTTCAGAGGTGCAGAAATGCTTGAACTGAATTTCGGAGGGGGATACGAAACTCAAATTGGCGGAGAACAACTGTCTACGAATTCCTATACCCTGAACGGAGATATCAATGTTTATTTTCCAAGCTTTGTATCTCCATTCAAACTGATCAACCCCCGGATTCCGTTTGTTCCCCGAACCAGAATTTCTGCAGGATTTGAGTTACTGAACCGCGCTAACTTGTATACCCTGAGAGCCATCAAAGGGAGCTATGGCTATAACTGGCGGCAGAGTACCCGGATAGAACACACGTTCAATCCCTTTACCATGAGCTATACTCAACCTGATAATATAACTGCAGAATTTCAACAGATACTGGATCAGGATTTAGCACTCCGGCAATCGTTCGAAAAACAGTTCCTTATTGGAGGGAATTATACGCTGCAGTTTAACAACCAGACTGAATCAAAGTTATGGAATACAAGTTTCGTAGAATTTGAAGCAGATGTTTCAGGTAATCTGATCGGACTTATTGCAAAAAAGTCAGCAGTAAGCGGACAGAAACAAATATTC
>DATCKB010000445.1:0-3295 GCA_036562505.1 Parasegetibacter sp.
AATTAGTTCCGTTGGCATATTGCCCACCAGTTCATCCTTAGCCATGGGGCATCCCCCTATTCCTTTAATGGCACCGTCTATTCTTCTGCAACCGGTATCCAGAGCGGCTTTTACTTTTGCTGCCGCATCGTTATAAGTTGCATGCAGATGTACACTTATAGCCTGACCCGGCAATTTATTCACTACGTAACCGGTCACTTCACTAATCAGATTCGGGTCAGCCATTCCCACCGTATCAGCCAATGAAATCACGTCTATACCCAGGTCGCTTAACCGGCTTGCCCATTCATAAACCAGCTTTGGTGAATATTCATCCCCGTAAGGATTTCCAAAGCCCATCGACAAATAGACGACGGATTTTTTACCGGAATCCTTACAAAGGCGGTGCATTGTTTTTACTGTTTCCAGCGATGCATTCATCGTGCTGTTGGTATTGCGCATCTGAAACGTAGGAGAAACTGAAAAAGGAAAGCCCATATAGCTTATCTGCTTAAATTCAGCAGCCTGCTCGGCTCCCCGGATGTTTGCAATAATCACCAGAAGTTCCGTACCCTCTGGTGTATATTCTATACTGCTCAACACATCTTTTGTATCTGCCATCTGAGGAATGGCTTTAGCTGATACAAAACTGCCACAATCAAGGATATCAAACCCCACCTTAAGCAGTGAATTGAGATAATTAATCTTGGTTTCGGTAGGTATAACCGATTTCCATCCCTGCATTGCGTCACGCGGGCATTCAGTTATGTAAAGTCGTTGAAGATCAGCCATGCTGGTGAAATCAAATGTCAAAATTAAAAATTAAAGGTGAGGTTGCGGCCCCTACCCTCGTTGCCGTCCTGCCTCATATAAAATCATTCCTGTTGCTACAGAAACGTTGAGTGATTCAAAATTCCCTTTCATGGGAATGTTGAAAACTTTATCGCAGATTTTCATTAAAGCAGGGTTAATTCCCTTCTCTTCACTACCCATCACAATTGCACAGGGAATAGTCATATCTATCTCCTGAATCGAAGTTTCGGCTGTCATCTCACTGGCATAAACGAGAATGCCGTTTAAGTGCAGTTCGTCCACTGCCTTCATCAGGCTATTTACCCTGCATACAGCCAACTTCTCAAGAGCTCCTGCAGATGTCGCTATTGCATCTTCATTTAACGCGCCTACTCCTTTATCGGGAATAATTAATGCATGCACGCCGCAGCAATAGGCGGTGCGGGCAATTGCGCCAATATTGCGGATATCGGTGATACCGTCAAGAATTACAAAAAGCGGAGTTTCTCCTTTTTCAACTACGTAGGAAATGACCTGCTGTAGATCGTAATATCTGACCTTCGATATAATTGCTATGCAGCCTTCGTGGTTGTCAACGTTGAAGCTATTGAGTTTTTCTGCCGGAACTTTATTTATTGGAACCCGGTGTTGCTCTGCCAGGCGGCGAAGCTCTTCTATCTGCGGTCCGTGAAGCATCTGTTGCAGATAAATCCGGTCGAGAGGTTTTCCGGAAAGCAGGGCGTCTTTAACCGCCTGCCTTCCGATAACCATGGTATTTTTTCTGGGTCTTGTTTGTCGTTTGAAGTTTCTCACCAGACAAAAGTACTGCAAAGTCTGCTTACTTCACCCCAAACGCCTTCTTCACTTTATTTACATAATCCAGTTTCTCCCAGGTAAAGAGTTCAACTTTTTTCTTAACAGTTTTACCGTCGGGAGAAACGAAAACTTTTTCAACAACTTCCGGCTTACGACCCATATGTCCGTATGCAGCTGTTTCACTATAAATCGGATTACGCAGTTTCAGTCTTTGTTCAATGAAGTAAGGACGCATATCAAAGATGCCTTCGATTACTTTAGCAATTTGTCCGTCGTTCATATCCACCTTTGCAGTTCCGTAGGTGTTTACATAAATACCCATCGGCTGCGCAACTCCGATTGCGTAAGAAACCTGTACGAGCGCTTCGTCACAAATTCCGGCGGCAACCAGGTTTTTAGCAATATGACGGGTAGCATAAGCCGCAGAGCGGTCTACTTTGGAAGGATCCTTTCCACTGAATGCTCCACCACCATGCGCACCTTTACCACCGTAGGTATCAACAATGATTTTACGTCCGGTTAATCCGGTATCGCCATGCGGTCCACCTATCACAAACTTACCGGTTGGGTTGATATGATACTTGATCTTGTCATTAAACAGGCGTGAGTATTTTTTGTACTTCGACTTAACCCGTGGAATCAGAATATTGATAATATCGGCTTTGATTTTCGCCAGCATTTTAGCTTCTGTATCAAAATCATCATGCTGAGTAGAAATAACAATTGTATCGATTCTTACAGGTCTGTTATTATCATCATATTCAAGAGTTACCTGGCTTTTTGCGTCAGGGCGCAGATATTTGATCGCCTTGTTTTCTCTTCTCAGAGCTGCGAGCTCGATCAGCAGTTTGTGCGACAAATCCAGCGCCAGCGGCATATAGTCGTCGGTTTCGTTGGTAGCATAACCAAACATCATTCCCTGATCTCCTGCACCCTGTTCTTCCTTCTTTTTTCTGTCTACTCCCTGATTGATATCAGATGATTGTTCATGAATTGCAGACAGAATACCGCAGGAATTGGCTTCGAACATATATTCACTCTTGGTATAGCCGATCCGGCGGATTACACCGCGGGCTATTTCCTGAACATCGAGGTAAGCTTTTGACTTAACTTCACCGGCAAGTACAACCTGACCTGTTGTTACAAGAGTTTCGCAGGCTACTTTTGATTGAGGGTCGAATGCTAGAAAGTTGTCGATCAGGGCATCAGAAATCTGGTCAGCTACTTTGTCCGGATGTCCTTCAGAAACACTTTCAGATGTAAACAAGTAAGGCATGAAAGGGATGATTTAATTTAGTCAATGAAAAAAAAATCCATCAATCATTTTTCAAACGACTAATGGATTGGCACAAATATAATACTGAAGTTTAAATTTTTATAGCACTTCAGTTATAATTTAGAAATTATATTTTGGAATAGATGATCCGCAAGCGCATCTTATTGGTAGGATGACTACCTCCTCCTAATTGCACCCTACCTCTTGCAGGCGGATTAAAGCTGAAAATCTGATACCCCAGGAAATAAGCCTGATAGTTCCATAAATAGTTAAATGCACTTCTTTCGTGAACAAGCTGAGTTGGCGCCATCAGTCTGAGTCCGAAATTCGTAGCCTTTTGGGTTACGATACTTTGAACATAGCGGGTAAGATCAAACGAATAAAAGTTAACAGGATTTCCTGCCTGATCCTTACCAACACGCGGGAATCCGC